>CAMTWS010000169.1:0-15671 GCA_947085485.1 uncultured Prolixibacteraceae bacterium | reverse complement strand
TCTCAAAATCAGCGCTTGTATTATTCACAGTCGATAAAACATTTAAGATCGACCATCTTTACTTTGTCGTTTCACTTCGAGTAATCCGAAAAGTAATCCTGTCGCTTAAATTCTGAGCAGATTATTGCAGTTGCCACAGAAACATTCAACGATTCAGCCGATTTGGGATTTTGATTAAACTCAGGGATTTTAATTTTCCGTTCTGTTTTAGCTTCAATTTCAAGGCTTATCCCATTCCCCTCATTCCCCATAACAAGCAAAGCCTTTTGCGGGAGTTTTTGTTCATATATGTTTTCTCCATCGAGGAATGCGCCAAAAATTGGGATTCCGGATTTGGCGGCAAGTTGGGCAATTGGATCGAACCGAGTGTAACAAACTTCAACCCTGCAAAACGAACCCATACTTGCCTGAATAACTTTTGGATTAAACAAATCGGCCGTTCCGGGGGAGCAAAACAGGTTTTCAATTCCAAACCAGTCGCAAATCCGGATAATGGCGCCCAGGTTCCCCGGATCCTGGATTTCATCTAAATAAACCCACAAGTTGGCGTCAGGTTTTTCAGAAAGCTCATTTGAAACGGGCAATGTGCACAGGGCAATACTGTTTTGAGGGTTTTTCAGTAAACTGGCATGGTTAATATCATCACGGGTTACTTCGGCAACCCGATTTGTTTTTTTTAATTTCGATTTGTTATCTAACAGAAATGTACTTGTTGCAAATAATTTTTCAACATTAAATTTAGATTCAAGCACCTCCGAAACATTTTTATCGCCCTCAACAAGAAACAGGTTTTCTTTTACCCTGATTTTTTTAAACGCGAGTGATTTTATAAGTTTTATACTATTTTTACTTATCATTTTGAAAAACAATATACAAAAATTGAAATTGGGGCAAAGTTACTGTTTCTTAACAGAACACTTCATTATTTTGGTTATTTAAAAGCATTTGCATTGACTGGAAAAATTAATATCAGAAAGCAAAACGGATTAAAATTGATTGCCTTCGCGGGTGTACTGTTTTTGTTTTCGTGTTCGCCTGTCAGATTTGTCCCCGAGGATAAATATCTGATAAGTAAAGTTCAGGTCGAAATTGATAATCAGAATTTAAATAAAGAGAGCGCCAAATCGCTGATAAAGCAGAAAGGAAATTACAAGATTCTTGGGTTTCTTAAATTTCATTTATTGCTTTACAATCTTTCTTCGAAGAAAAAAACCGACGACTGGTTAAAACGAATTGGCGAACCGCCACAAATATATGATGAGGATTTATCGGCACGCTCCGAAGATCAATTAAAGCAATATGCTTACAGTAAGGGATATTTCAGGGCAGAGGTTAAAAGCAACCTGACAGTTAAGGAAAATAAGCGAAAGGTTATTGTCAATTATAATTTAATACCAGGAGAACAATATGTTATAAAGAGGATAAACTATCAGATTAAAGATTCTTCGCTGCAATCAATCTATTTCAATAGTTCTTTGAAATCGGGAATAAAAGAGGGCGATGCTTTCGATATCGATTTAATGGAGAAACATCAACTTGATATTGTAAAGCTGTTTAGAAACAATGGGTATTATTACTTCTCGAAGGACGATGTTAAATTTGTAGCAGACAGTTCGGTTTATGAAAAACAGGTTTTGGTCGATTTATTAATCAGGCCGGCTAAAAATAGCCAAATCGATTCGGCAAAAGTTTTTCAACCATTTTACCTGAATAATTTCTTTTTTTCGGTATTGCCGGGTAACTCACCGGTAACAGTAAGCAGAGACTCAGTTGGGGTTTTCTCTGATACGATTACATGGGATAATTCAACACTTTATCAGAATAAACAGGTTAAATATCCTCCGGCTTTGTTTAACAGGACCTCACGGTTGAATAAGGGGGCGTTATACAGTAATGCCGAAGTTGAGAGCGCTTTTAACGCTTTTAACCGGTTGCGCCAATTTAGGTTTGTTGATATTCAGTTTAAAGAGGTTACTTCGGTAAGCGATACAAATTTGCTCGATTGTTATATCAGATTGGCGCCACTTAACAAACAATCAACTTCTTTTGATATTGAAGGAACAAATACATCGGGTAATTTTGGAGTGGCCGGAAACGTCACCTATCTGCACCGGAATTTATTTTGGGGAGCCGAAGTTTTTCAGCTTAGTTTTTTAGGTGGCATCGAGCGATTAGAAAAGCTAAATGGAGGTGTGCCCAATTATTTTAATACAACTGAATTTGGTGTTGAATCGAGTTTAATGATTCCGAAACTTTTAGGACCGGGAAATTTTTTCAAGGATTTTGAACGGTTTTTACCAAAAACGGTTGTAATGCTCGGATATAATTACCAGAGAAGGCCTGAATATACACGAACTATTAATACTGTAAAATTTGGATACGACTGGAAATCAACCGAAGATTTAAGGCATATCTGGAACCTGCTCGATTACAACCAGGTGAATGTTTTTGATTATGATCCTGCGTTTATTGAGGGTATAAAAGATTTATATATTAAAAGCAGTTTTACCGATCATTTAATCTTTGCCATGAATTACTCGTTGATTTATAACAATCAGCGAATGAGCACCATAAAGAATTACACGTATGTAAAGTTTAATATCGAAGCTTCAGGTAACTTGCTGTGGGCGGTTTCGGAGTTAACTAATCGCGACAAATATCAGGTGGTCGATTCACTTGGAAACATTCAGTCCAAATACTACCAGGTTTTTAATACCCGTTTTGCACAATATGTAAAATCAGATATTGAGTTCAGTCGCGGATTTAGTTTAGACAAATACAATTCGATTGTAAGCCGGGCATTTTTTGGAATAGGTGTGCCTTATGGAAATTTTGATGTTCTTCCGTTTGAAAAGAAGTATTTCTCGGGCGGTGCAAACGGAATAAGGGCATGGCCGGTCCGCTCCCTGGGGCCTGGAACTTACAAGGCCTCGCCGGAGGAATATCCAAATCAAACCGCCGATATAAAATTGGAAGCAAATATGGAATACAGGTTTAAACTAATTAGTTTTATCGAGGGGGCTCTTTTTTTAGATGCCGGAAATATTTGGGCAATCAACGAAAAAGATAACCGGCCGGGAGCCCAGTTTAAGGTTAACGAATTTTATAAACAAATAGCCTTTGGTACAGGCGCCGGTTTACGTTTCGACATGAGCTATTTTATTCTGCGTCTCGATTTGGGAGTGAAATTACGCGATCCTTCCGTACCAGAAAACAGAGGTTGGATTTTAGGTTACAGGCCATATAAAAACAACGATTTTAATTTGTCTTTTGCTATTGGTTATCCATTTTAAGCAGTTTTTATTTTTGCCCGCTGCTTTTTTCTTTATGTTTTATTTTTTTGCATTTTTGAGCCTTAAAAAATCAGTAATATTAAAATATTTCAAGTTTTTGATAACAATTTAAAAGAATTTATATGTCAGGACTTCCACCTAATCGCGAATCATTCGGTTCAAAGTTCGGAGTTATTGCAGCAACAGCCGGTTCGGCCATCGGTCTTGGAAACATTTGGCGTTTTCCTTATGTAGCCGGCGAAAATGGAGGCGCAGCATTTATTATAATATATCTCGGATTTGTTATCGCTATCGGAATACCTGTAATGCTTTCCGAGTTTACTATCGGGAGGAGGGCACAGCTTAATGTTTATGGCTCGTTTCGAAAACTGGCGCCCAACCGCCCGTGGTACCTTATTGGTTTAATGGGGGTGGCAGCCGCTTTTATGATACTCGCATTTTATACCGCCGTTGCCGGGTGGACACTCGAATATATTTATCAGTCAATCATCGGTGGATTTCATGGAAAATCGCCTGAAGAATTAAACAGTATGTATAATAATTTTATCGGGGGCACTTCCAGGCCATTAATTTGGTTTTTTGTTTTTATGACATTAACTGCGATTATAATCATGGCGGGGGTGAAAAATGGAATTGAGAAGTCAACAAAAATACTAATGCCACTTTTACTGGTTTTACTTATAATACTGATTGTACGTTCTGTTACTTTGCCAGGCGCTGCCAAAGGGATTAGTTTCCTGCTTAAACCCGATTTCAGCAAAATCACAGCTTTAACTTTTCTCGAAGCGCTTGGGCAGGCTTTCTTCTCTTTAAGTATCGGCATGGGGACCCTTATTACTTACGGTTCTTATATTCAAAAAAAAGATGATCTTGGAACTACCGCTTTTTCGGTTGCAATGGCCGATACATTAATTGCAATATTGGCAGGGCTGGCAATTTTCCCGGCAGTGTTTGCCTTTAATATTGCACCCGGTTATGGCGAAGGTTTGGTTTTTGTTACATTACCCAATATCTTCGAACAAATGCCCGGCGGAACTATCTTTTCAATTATGTTTTTTGTGTTGCTCGGTGTGGCAGCTTTAACTTCTACTATCTCGGTATTGGAAGTTATAGTTGCTTTTTTTGTTGAAGAACTTAAAATGAAACGAAAAGCAGCAACCTGGCTGGCTACGTTTTCGGTTTCGATATTGGGGATTCTATGTGTTCTGTCCACAAGTTCGTTGGCTAATTTCAAAATACTTGGTTTTACAGTTTTTGGCCTGATGAATTTTACAACCGCAAATATTTTGCTTCCTCTGGGTGGTTTCTTTATTGTGATTTTTGTTGCATGGTTTTTTGGCCGCGATAATACAAGAACCGAATTAACAAACAATGGCAAACTTAAGGCGCTTTATATCCCTTTGTTTTTGTTCATTATCAAATTTGTAGCGCCACTGGCTATTGCTTTTGTTTTCCTTCAAGGTATTGGGTTGATAAATCTTAAATAACTTTTATTGAAACAAGCCCATGAACAAAATCATCAGGCAGTGGTTAAAAAGTTATAACGATTTTTCGAAAGGCGACAGAAAGGCAATCATAATTCTATGTGGTTTAATTTTATTATCGGTAATTGCACAAATAATTATCCAAAATATTCAACCAAAATCAAAATATAATTATTCTGAATATGAGCAATTTTTGAAAGATTTGGAGGCCCAAAAAAACAATAATGGTAAAAGTGAAAAAACACTGTTTGTATTCGATCCAAATACAATAAATCAGGAAATGCTTGATTCTCTTGATATACCTGAAAATGTTAAACGCAATATTTTGAATTACAGAACAGCAGGCGGCAGGTTTTCATCCCCGGCACAAGTCCGGAAAATTTACGGGATGAACGACAGTATTTTTACCGAAATTGAACAATACATTGTTTTTTCTGAAAAATCAGATTCTACGGGTTCACATCATATTAATGCGGGAAAATCAATTACCGGTTTTTTTAATCCTAATACCGCCGACTATAATCAATTAATCGATTTTGGGTTTAACCGTTTTCAAGCCAATAATTTAATAGAATACCGGAAGAAAGTTGGCGCTTTTAAAACACGGAACGAGTTGATGAAAATTTATGGCGTGGATTCATCTTTTTATAAATCAATCGAAAATCATATTCAGATTGAAATTGCTGAGGAATCGCCAATTGACACGTACAAACCTGTTTTGTTGAATGTGGAATTAAACAGTGCCGATTCAACCGATTTGCTTAAATTAAATGGAATAGGCCCTGTATTCGCAACCCGCATATTGAAATACCGCGATTTATTGGGCGGTTTTTATTCAACTTCACAATTACTCGAAGTTTACAATTTTTCTGAAGAAACATTTCAGGAGATTGAAATCAGTATTTCTGCCGACACTTTGCTGATAAAAAAAATCAGGTTAAATTTTGCAGAATATGCTGACTTGATAAGGCATCCTTATTTTACCAAAAAGCAGGTAGAAGCTGTTTTAAATTACAGACAGAAAAATGGTTCTTTTCATGATATTTTGCAGATTAAAACCAATGATTTGGTTGATTCTAAAACTTTCTCGCGAATTCGCCCCTATTTGACTTGCCGTTAAATAAAATTAAATAAAATTAGATTGATAGGATATATAATATTTTTCGTTTAAATTTGATTTCAATCGAATAATTTCTAAATTTGCGCCTCAATTTTAAAAACAAAACCGTTAAAAATGATAGTTATTCCGGTAAAAGAAGGCGAGAATATTGAAAGGGCGCTGAAAAGGTTCAAGAGAAAATTCGAGAAAACAGGCGTAATAAAGGAATTACGCGAACGTCAGAAGTTCACAAAACCTTCAATAATTAGAAGGGAAGAGAAAAAGAAGGCGATTTACGTTCAAGGATTGCAACAGCAGGAAGACTAATTGAATTTAGTGATTCCTGGATTTATTTGAACTAAATGGGTTATCAGGAGTCGTTTATCAATTATTTGAAATATGAGAAGAGATGCTCCTCTCATACTGTGACAGCATATAAAAATGACCTCGATCAGTTTGTGCAGTTTTGTACAGGGGTGGTCGGGGAATTTAATGTAAAAGAGACAGATTCAAAGCTGGTTAGAAGCTGGATTGTTCAATTAATGGAGAATAAACTTTCAGCGCGTTCAGTAAACCGGAAAATAACCACGATTAAGTCATTTTTCAAATACCTCATGAAAGAACAAATAGTTGAGAGCAATCCGGCAACTTATCTGGTACTTCCAAAAATCCGTAAAAAATTGCCAAATTTTGTTGAAGAACCCAATCTTCATCATCTGTTGGATGACGGTTTTTTTGCAAACGATTTTATTGGGATTCGCGACAAATTAATAATAACTTTATTATATGGCACAGGCATTCGGCTTGCTGAATTGTTATTATTAAAGGATAGTGATTTTGACAAAAGAATGTGTTTAATCAAGGTTCTTGGAAAGAGGAAGAAGGAACGCATAATTCCATATCCGGCATCAATAAACTCATTGCTGGAGTTGTACATTAATATTAGGGACATTACCATAGGATTAAAAACGGAAAAACTGTTGGTTACTGAAGAAGGGAAACCGGTTTACGAAAAACTAATTTACAGGGTAGTAACAAATAACCTGGCAAAAGTAACATCGCTCGAAAAAAAGAGCCCGCACGTTTTGCGGCATACTTATGCTACCCACTTATTAAATAAGGGAGCCGATCTAAATGCAGTAAAAGAATTAATGGGGCATTCAAATCTGGCAGCTACCCAGATTTATACCCATACTTCATTCGAAAGGCTGCATGATATTTATAAACAAGCCCATCCAAGGGGTTAAAAAATTGTTATTATGGAAGTTAAAATTAATTCAGTGCATTTCACCCCCGATCAAAAATTGGTGGATTTTGTAAACAAAAAAGTAAGTAAGCTTGATACTTTTTTTGATGGTATCATTAACGCTGAAGTAACGATGAAAGTTTTAAAACCTGAAACGGCAAACAACAAAATTTCTGAGTTAAAAATTTCAATTCCTGCAAATGGGTATTTGTTCGCAAAAAAGCAAGCTGATACTTTTGAAGAAGCGACGGATTTGGCAATAGATGCAGTGCACAAGCAGTTAGATAAATACAAGGAAAAGCTTAAAAACAAATAAAATTTGAAAATAGCCTATTTTATTTTTAGTTTTTTAAAATAATATTTTTACATTTGCAAACCCATTTTTGGGGCGTTCAGGAAACGGCTGAATTTAAAGTAGTTTGACAAGAAAATAGGGTGTTTGTAGGGTTTTTGGGCTTCAACAAATCTTCAGAAAAAATTCAAATCAATTCTCTTTAAATGACAGGATAAAGTTTATTTTATCGCTGTTTTTAAGAAATTTTGTATTTTGCGCGGCATTTTTGCAAAGATAATGTATGCGGGAGTAGCTCAGTCGATAGAGCATTAGCCTTCCAAGCTAAGGGTCGCGGGTTTGAATCCCGTCTCCCGCTCATTTATGGGAATGGGGTTATAAGTAGAAAATACTTTAAGCTCCTTTCTCATCATGTATAAATGCCGGAGTAGCTCAGGGGTAGAGCGCATCCTTGGTAAGGATGAGGTCACGAGTTCAATTCTCGTCTTCGGCTCATAAATGATTTAAATAAAATAACAAATTAAAAATTAAAATTATGGCAAAAGCACATTTTAACAGGGATAAAGACCATGTAAACATTGGTACTATCGGCCACGTCGACCATGGTAAAACTACCCTTACGTCGGCTATTACAATGGTATTGGCAAAAAAAGGATATTGCGAAGTCAAATCCTTTGATTCAATCGACAATGCTCCCGAAGAAAAAGAAAGGGGTATTACCATTAATACAGCTCACGTTGAATATGAAACTGCTAAAAGGCATTATGCTCACGTTGACTGTCCCGGCCACGCCGACTATGTTAAAAACATGGTAACCGGCGCTGCACAGATGGACGGAGCTATTATTGTAGTAGCTGCAACTGATGGCCCTATGCCGCAAACACGCGAACACATCCTTTTGGCACGTCAGGTAAACGTACCGAAACTGGTTGTTTTTATGAACAAAGTTGACATGGTTGACGATGAGGAAATCCTCGAATTAGTAGAAATGGAAATTCGCGAACTTCTTAGCTTTTACCAATTCGAAGGGGACGATACTCCGGTTATCAGGGGCTCTGCTCTTGGAGCAATGAATGGTGAGCCAAAATGGGAAGAAAAAGTATTAGAATTGATGGATGCTGTTGATTCATGGATTCCACTTCCTCCGCGTGATGTTGACAAACCATTCCTTATGCCGGTTGAAGATGTATTTTCTATTACCGGTCGCGGAACTGTTGCTACAGGCCGTATCGAAACAGGTAAAATTCATACTGGCGACGAACTGCAGCTTATCGGGTTAGGCGCCGAAGGCCGTAAAACAGTTTGTACCGGGGTTGAAATGTTTCGTAAAATTTTGGATGATGGCCAGGCTGGTGATAACGTTGGGTTATTACTTCGCGGTGTTGACAAAAAAGAAATCAAACGCGGACAGATTCTGGCAAAACCAGGTTCAATCACTCCTCACAAACGTTTCAAAGCTGAGGTTTATGTTTTGAAAAAAGAAGAAGGTGGACGTCACACCCCATTCCATAACAAATACCGCCCACAGTTCTATATCCGTACACTTGATGTTACAGGCGAAATTCATCTACCTGAAGGACGCGAAATGGTTATGCCGGGCGATAATATTTCAGTTGAAGTAGAATTGATCTATCCTGTTGCCATGAGCCCCGGGTTGCGCTTTGCAATTCGCGAAGGCGGTCGTACAGTTGGTGCCGGCCAGGTGACAGAAATTGTTAATTAATTTATTTAAAAATATACGAAATAATATGTCCTGGGCTTTTTAGCCCGGGACTATTTTACGGATGAAACTCAAAAACTGGAGTGGTTTTTAAAAACAGTAAGTTAAACTCTTACCTTCGGTACAAATACGATTATTTAAAATGAAAATAAAACTATACTTTCAGGAGGCTTTCGATGAACTAATTCACAAGGTAACCTGGCCTACCTGGAAAGAGCTGCAAAGTAGCGCATTGGTTGTAATGGTTGCTTCCTTAATAATATCAATTTTAATTTTCATTATGGACATCTCTTTCAGGAACATGATGGAACTTATTTATGGATTATTTTATTAATCGAAATCTATAGATCAAGATGAGCGATAATAGTAAAAAATGGTATGTTCTGCGTGCAATTGGCGGAAAAGAGAAAAAGGTAAAGGAATATATCGAAAACGAAATCGCAAACGGAGATTTAAAAGATTTTGTAGATCAGGTTCTAATACCAACTGAGAAGGTTTATCAAATCCGAAATGGTAAAAAAATCAGCAAGGAAAGAAATTTTTTCCCGGGCTATGTTTTAATCGAGGCTGCGTTAGTGGGTGAAGTTGCGCACACACTAAGGAATGTTCCAAATGTTATCGGGTTCTTAGGCGACACCAAAGGTGGAGATCCGGTTCCAATGCGGCAAAACGAAGTAAACAGGATTTTAGGAAGGGTTGATGAACTTGCCGAAAACGATGAGGAAATTAATACTCCTTTTGTTGTAGGAGAAACAGTAAAGGTAATCGACGGACCATTCAACGGCTTTAACGGAACCATTGAAGAAATCAATGTGGAGAAGAAAAAGCTTCAGGTAATGGTGAAGATTTTTGGACGTAAAACTCCTTTGGAACTTAGCTTTATGCAAGTTGAAAAGGAATAATAACACGTTAAATATTTATTATGGCTAAAGAAATTGCTGGATTAATTAAATTACAGATTAAAGGTGGTGCTGCTAATCCTTCACCACCGGTGGGACCAGCATTGGGCTCCAAAGGGGTAAATATAATGCAGTTCTGCAAACAGTTTAACGGACGCACACAAGACCAGGCTGGTAAGGTGCTTCCGGTTTTAATTACTGTTTATGCAGACAAATCATTCGATTTCATTATAAAACAACCTCCTGTTGCTATACAATTGCTTGAAGTGGCAAAGCAAAAAAAAGGTTCAGCCGAACCTCACATTAATAAAGTGGGAGCGGTTAGCTGGGATCAGGTTAAACAAATTGCCGAAGGCAAATTGGTTGATTTGAATTGCTTTACTATTGAATCGGCCATGAAAATGGTCGCTGGTACTGCCAGAAGTATGGGAATTGCCGTTAAAGGCGCTTCACCATTCAAAAACTAAATAAATCTTATACGATGGGCAGAATTACGAAAAATAAAAAGGCTTCTCTTGAAAAACTCATAAAGGGAAAAGCTTACACACTGGATGAAGCTGTTGAATTGGTGAAGGAAATAACCTTTACCAAATTCGACGCATCTGTTGATATTGATGTAAGACTTGGAGTTGACCCAAGAAAAGCAAACCAGATGGTTAGAGGCGTAGTTTCGTTACCCCATGGAACTGGAAAAGAAGTCCGTGTTTTAGCGATGGTAACTCCTGATAAAATGCAGGAAGCCTTAGACGCGGGCGCCGACTTTGTAGGTCTCGATGATTACATCGAGAAAATTAAAGGCGGTTGGACAGATGTTGACGTGATTATTACCATGCCTCCTGTTATGGGAAAAGTTGGGGCGTTGGGCCGTATTTTAGGCCCTCGTGGTTTAATGCCAAACCCAAAGAGTGGAACTGTAACAATGGATATTGGTAAAGCAGTCAGCGAAGTTAAACAAGGTAAAATCGACTTTAAAGTCGACAAATTTGGTATTGTTCATACATCAATCGGAAAAGTATCGTTTACTCCCGATAAAATCAAAGACAATGCTTTGGAATTTGTGAATACCATTGTAAAACTTAAACCAACAGCAGCAAAAGGCACCTACGTTAAAAGTATTTACCTTTCCAGTACTATGAGCCCTGGTATTCAAGTAGAACCAAAGTCAGTTGTTGACTAAAAATGTGTAAAAATGAAGAGTTCAGATAAAAAAGTTATCATTAATAATTTACAGGAACAAATTGATTCTTACAACCATTTTTACCTTACTGACATTAGCGGTTTAAATGCTGAGAATACCAGTAATTTAAGAAGACTATGTTTTAACCAGAATGTAAAACTGGTAGTTGTTAAGAATACTCTCTTACGTAAAGCTTTGGAAAGTTCGACCAAGAACGTGGAAGAAATTTACGGAGCGCTTAAGGGTAACACCTCAGTAATGTTTACCGAAAATGCAAACGTACCTGCAAAACTGATAAAAGACTTTAGCAGAAGACATAAGAAGCCTGTTTTAAAAGCAGCTTATGTTCAGGAATCAGTTTATATGGGAGCCGATCAATTAGACGCGCTGATTGCAGTTAAATCGAAAAACGAACTTATTGCTGATGTTGTTGCAATGTTACAATCACCAATGAATACATTGCTTTCGCAATTAAAATCGGGTGGAAATATTATTCACGGTGTTATTGATACACTGAAAGAGAAGAAATAATTTTTTTTGAAATAATTTAGTAAAAGTAATAAAATGGCAGATTTAAAAAAGCTTGCAGAAGAGTTGGTTAACCTCACCGTTAAACAGGTTAACGAGTTAGCTGGAATTCTGAAAGACGAATATGGAATCGAACCGGCTGCTGCAGTAGCAGTTGCAGGACCAGCCGCAGTTAGCAATGAGGCAGAAGCTCCTGCTGAACAGACAGAATTCGATGTAATTTTAAAAGCAGCAGGCCAGGCTAAACTTGGTGTTGTTAAACTTGTTAAAGAGTTAACAGGCCTGGGTTTAAAAGAAGCTAAAGAATTAGTTGATGCCGCTCCTAAGGCAATCAAAGAAAAAGTATCTAAAGACGAAGCTGAAGCTCTTAAGAGTCAGCTGGTAGAAGCTGGGGCCGAAGTTGAGGTTAAATAATGCATTAAGACCTTTGTAAAAGGTTATTTGGTTTAGAAGCCCGCTACAGTTGGCTTCTAAACCTTTTTGTGTATTGGCATTTTACATAATTAACTTGTATAAATACATGTCTGTGCAAACAAAAAACGAGAGGATTAGTTTTTCCTCCACAAAAACCAGGTTTGATTACCCTGACTTCTTAGAAGTACAAGTTAAATCATTTAAAGATTTTTTCCAGTTAAAAACCACCCCCGATAACAGAAAATCAGAAGGTTTATTTCGTGTGTTTGAGGAAAATTTCCCAATTACCGATACACGAAATAATTTTGTTTTGGAGTTTATCGATTATCAGGTTGACCCTCCAAGATATTCCATTCAGGAATGTGTTGAACGTGGTTTAACTTTTAGTGTGCCCTTAAAAGCAAAATTAAAGCTGTACTGTACCGATGCTGAACACGAAGATTTCGATACCGTTGTTCAGGATGTTTATCTGGGCACTGTGCCATATATGACCCAAAGAGGCACATTTATTATAAATGGCGCCGAGAGGGTTATTGTGTCTCAGCTACACAGGTCGCCGGGTGTATTCTTCGGACAAAGTATGCACGCAAATGGCACAAAACTTTATTCAGCGCGTATTATCCCGTTCAAAGGATCGTGGATTGAGTTTGCAACCGATATCAACAGTGTCATGTTTGCATACATCGACAGGAAAAAGAAACTGCCCGTTACCACTTTGCTGCGTGCCATTGGTTTCGAAAGTGATAAAGATATTTTAGAAATATTTAATCTGGCCGACGAAATAAAAGTTTCAAAAACCTCGCTGAAAAAGGTAGTTGGCAGAAGATTGGCAGCTCGCGTGCTAAAATCATGGGTCGAAGATTTTGTTGACGAAGATACAGGTGAAGTTGTTTCTATCGAGCGCAACGAAGTTATTATCGACCGCGAAGTCGATATCGAAGAAGATCATATCGATGAAATTCTCGAATCGGGCGTCAAAACAATTCTTATTCACAAAGAAGATCAAAATCAACAGGATTTTGCAATCATATACAACACCCTTCAAAAAGATCCTTGTAACTCCGAAAAAGAAGCAGTTCTTCATATCTACCGCCAATTGCGAAATGCAGAACCACCTGATGAGGCGACTGCAAGAGATGTGATCGATAAACTTTTCTTTTCTGATAAAAGATATGATCTTGGAGAAGTTGGCCGGTACCGGATTAATAAAAAATTAGGCCATAGCGTAAATTCTGAAAACAGGGTTCTTACCAAAGAAGATATTATTGAGATTATAAAACATCTCATTCAATTGGTAAATGCAAAAACCGATGTTGACGATATTGACCATTTAAGTAACCGAAGGGTACGCACCGTTGGGGAACAGATGTTTAACCAGTTTGGTGTTGGTTTGGCCCGCATGGCCCGTACAATCCGCGAAAGGATGAATGTTCGCGACAATGAAGTTTTCACGCCAATCGATTTGATCAATTCAAAAACTTTATCGTCGGTTATTAACTCATTCTTCGGTACAAATGCATTGTCGCAGTTTATGGATCAAACAAATCCATTGGCCGAAATGACCCATAAACGTCGTATGTCGGCATTGGGGCCCGGCGGTTTGTCCAGGGAAAGGGCCGGGTTCGAAGTTCGCGACGTTCACTTTACACACTACGGAAGGCTTTGCCCAATTGAAACACCCGAGGGGCCAAATATCGGGCTGATTTCGTCGTTGTGTGTATTTGCAAAAATTAATGAGCTTGGTTTTATTTCAACACCATACAGGAAAGCAATAAACGGAAAAGTTGATCTTTCGGAAGACGGAGTTGTTTATTTAACTGCCGAAGAAGAAGAAGGCCAGATTATTGCACAGGCAAATGCCCCAATTGATTCAAACGGAAATTTCATCAATAAAAAAGTTAAAGCCAGGTTAGAAGGTGACTATCCTATTGTGGAAAGGGAAAAAGTTCAGTTAATGGACGTTGGCCCGAACCAGATTGCTTCGGTTGCTGCATCATTAATTTCGTTTCTCGAACACGATGATGCCAACCGCGCATTAATGGGCTCGAACATGATGCGACAGGCAGTTCCGCTGCTCAGGCCTGAAGCCCCGATTGTTGGGACAGGACTGGAAGGCAGGGCTGCATCCGACTCTCAAATTTTGGTGAAAGCCGAGTTCGACGGGGTTGTTGAATTTGTTGATGCACAACAGATTATTGTTCGTTATGATATTTCGGAAGACGATCGGTTTGTTAGTTTCGACCCTGAAGTAGTAACCTACAAATTGCAGAAATATACCAAAACAAACCAGGGGACCACTGTCGATTTGAAACCTATCGTTCGGAAAGGCGACAGGATTAAACAAGGTCAGATTTTAACCGAAGGTTATGCTACCGATAAAGGTGAGCTGGCTTTGGGAAGAAACCTGATGGTTGCTTTTATGCCATGGCAGGGGTACAATTATGAAGATGCTATTGTTATTTCTGAACGAATTGTCCGCGAAGATGTTTTCACATCAGTTCATGTTGATGAATACAGCCTTGAAGTGCGCGACACAAAACGTGGTGTTGAAGAATTTACTTCAGACATTCCTAATGTCAGCGAAGAAGCAACCCGTAACCTCGACGAAAACGGGTTAATCAGAATTGGCGCCGATATTAAACCGGGCGATATTTTAATAGGTAAGATTACACCAAAAGGTGAATCAGATCCTTCGCCCGAAGAAAAGTTGTTACGTGCAATTTTTGGAGATAAAGCAGGTGATGTTAAAGATGCTTCGTTGAAAGCTTCTCCATCGCTAAATGGTGTTGTTATCGACAAAAAATTATTCTCGCGCGTAACAAAAGACAAAAAAGGCACTGCAACAAAAAAATTACTCGACCAGATTGACGAAAAATTTGAGCGTGAAGTTACTATGCTCCGCGCTAAACTCGAAGATAAAGTTTTCACCCTGATTACCGGAAAAACTTCGCAGGGAGTAAAAGATTATTATGGTACTGAAATTATTCCAAAGGGTGTTAAATTTACTTTGAAACAATTACAGGAAATAGATTACCTGAATATCAATCCGCAAAAATGGACCACTGATAAACAGAAGAACGACATGGTCTTCAAGGTAATCAATAATTACATGTTAAAATACAAAGAAGCAGAGGCTGTTTCGCGCCGCGAGAGATACAATATAACCATTGGCGATGAACTTCCGGCAGGAATAATTCAGCTTGCCAAAGTTTATGTTGCCAAAAAACGTAAACTTCAGATTGGTGATAAAATGGCTGGACGGCATGGAAACAAAGGGATTGTTTCGCGTGTAGTCCGCCAGGAAGATATGCCATTCCTTGCTGATGGTACACCGGTTGACATCGTTCTTAACCCGCTTGGCGTACCTTCGCGTATGAACCTGGGACAGATTTACGAAACTGTACTTGGTTGGGCAGGGAAAAACCTCGGGTTGAAATTTGCCACACCGATTTTTGATGGGGCAACTCTTGACCAAATTTGCGAATATACCGATAAAGCAGAGATCGGAAGAGCACAGTC
>CAMTWS010000168.1:0-16952 GCA_947085485.1 uncultured Prolixibacteraceae bacterium | reverse complement strand
AGCCCGAACCACGCTCACATACACCTTATCAAAAATTTTCGGGCTTTTAGCCATCGTCTCTGACAGGTTTTTTCCGGCTTCCAAAAAACCCAAGATTCGCCTTAAGGCTAGCGAGGCGCCACTGGGTTTTTCATCAATAAACACTTCAATCGCCTTGGTAATCGGCAAACCGGCCTTCAGCATTGGTTGTTTCAATGTAATTGTCAGATCGCCACACTTTAGCCTTAATTGGTTCACCGGTTTCTTTGTCGAGTACAACCCCTGACACGTTGCCTTTGCAGGTGTTTTCAAGATTACGGTTTACAAGCAGGCGAATAAAGTCGATAGCAAAACCGTCGGCGGCACCTGAAATTTCATCGAATTTAAAAACAAGCTGGCTGCCTGCCGTGAGCAAGGTAAAAAACTCTTCGGGAATGGGTTTGGTCAGCAGTTTTCCAACAGGGCCAGTCTGATCAACAGCATTGAACATCTTTTCAGCTTCGGCAAAACGACTGCTGTTTAAAAAGATTTGAAACCTCGAACAAAATGTGGGAGCCTGAAAGTCGTCGATGAAAAATTTGCAGAAAAGCGTTTTTTATCGTGGCTCCTTTAAGAACATCGGTTGATAATGTAAACGAGACTGGTTTTGCCAGTGCAAGTTCAGGTGAGCCTGAATAACCATCACTTCCGCAAGGGTGTTCGGCTTCTGCCCTGAATTTTGATGATAATAAAATCCTGTCGAAACCTGGCAAATCGCCATTACGGGGTTCCCATGGCCACTCGTGCGAATTTGTTACTTTCCCGCAAAACGGATCGAAGCCTTCTTCCCACCCAAATCCAAGGTTATCGACATCCCCAATCCGGATGATAAATCCGGCTTCGGATACATTTTTTAGAACTGCTTTTTGTGTGCTCCAATCGGTGTCTGACGACACGGTATTAACCTGGGCAAATAATTGAATCACAGAGCTTAGAGTGATTAAAATCAGAACCGGCAGAATTCTTTTTGTTTTCATATTTATGAAATTTAAAAGGTTGATTCGATTTAAAACTATGGCTGTTTTATACAAAATTATGGATAAAAAACCTACCTAAAATAACAAATCCTGTTTTTTTCGCAGCTCAATTTTTACTTGTGCAGCTCATAAACAGAAACATATATTATTCTCAACTCATATTTGTTTGCAACGGGTGAACTGTTCAGTATTTACAATTCATAAATTTCAAACTCCCCCTCGTTTGCAACGAGGGGGAGGATCAATCCTTTCTCGCCATACCCCCAAAACATTTCTCCCCTACTCTGTGTTCTTTTCCCTGAAAGTTGTAATTATTTACCATAATTTCTTACCATTAAACATAGTTTTTACGTCATTCTATAACAAATTCAATTAAAACCATTTAATATGATGAAATCAGTTTTTATTTTCTTCCTTTTTGCAGCAGGAAGCCTGTTTGCACAGGAAACACGGCTGCTGCGGCAACCCACGCTGAGTGGCAGTAGAGTTGCCTTTACCTATGGCGCCGATGTTTGGGTGACCAACCTCGAAAACAACATTACAACGCGGTTAACCAGCACGGGCGCGGTGGAAAGCAATCCTGCATTTTCGCCCGATGGCAAAACCATTGCTTTTTCCTCGAACCGTTCGGGAACAAATGCTGTTTACACAGTTCCGGTTGAAGGCGGAACACCCACCCGTTTAACCTGGTACCCGGCCAGTGCTACAGTGTGTGGCTGGACACCCGACGGCGAACAGGTTTTATTTGCCTCGCCCCGCGAAACTGCTCCTGCCGGTTACGACAGGTTATGGACTGTTTCGAAAAACGGTGGCCCCGAAAAACTGCTCACAAAACAGTGGGGAAACAGCGGCTCGTTTTCGCCAGATGGTAAAAAAATTGCCATAGACAGGGTTTCGCGATGGGATGTGGAATGGCGCAATTACCGCGGCGGACAGAATACTCCGCTGGTAATTCTTAATCTTGCCGACATGTCGGAAGAGCTGATACCCAATGAAAAACAATAGATATTAACCCGGTCTGGCTGGGCGAAAAAGTGTATTTTCTCTCCGACCGCGACTGGGTGATGAATATCTGGTCGTACAACACGGTTTCGAAAGAACTGAAACAGGAAACAAAATACAAAGGCGCCGATGTAAAATGGCTGTCGGGCAGCAAAAACCAACTGGTTTTTGAACGCGAAGGCTTTTTGCACTCACTCGATATTTCCAGCAGTAAAACATCACAACTTTCCATTTCCATTACCGGCGATTTTCCGTGGGCCGAAGTGCTATGGACAGATGTGAGCCAGTCGGCCCGTTCGGTGGCTTTGTCGGCTACAGGCAAAAGGGCGATTATGGAAGCCCGCGGCGAAATTTTTACAGTACCTGTTGAAAACGGGAATACCCGCAACCTCACCAACTCGTCGGAGGTTGCCGACCGCTCCCCCATCTGGTCGCCCAAAGGCGATAAAGTGGCCTGGTTTTCGGATGCCGGCGGAAAAGGTTATTCGCTGATGATTGGTGCACAGGATGGGCTGACTCCACCCAAAAGCATCGAAATTGGCGAATCGAAACTGGGTTGGGAACCGGTTTGGTCGCCCGACGGAAAATACATCGCCTTTACCGATGACGATGTCAGAATTCGTGTTTTGGATATTGAAGCCGAAAAAATTAAAACCATCGACGTGGGCGGAAACAACCTCGAACGCGGGGAAATGGGACTCACGTGGTCGCCCGACTCGCGCTGGCTGGCATACACAAAATCCGGTTCGAACAACTTCAGAAGAATTAATGTATGGTCGCGCGACGATAATTCGGTAAAACTAATTACCAACGAATTTGCCGATGCTTTTTCACCTGCGTGGGATGCCGGAATGAAACACCTGTATTTTCTTGCCGGTACCGACCTCGCGCTGGGTTCGGGCTGGGCAAATACCAGCTCGATGACTGCAGAACCCAACTATTCGGTTTATATTGTGAATCTGCAGAAAAAGGACGATTCCCCGTTTAAACTGAAAAGCGACGAAGAGGAAAAGCCAAAGGATGAGGCAAAAACCGAAGACAAAGCGAAAGACGAAAAAGCCAAAACCGATGACAAGAAAAAAGAGGGTGACAAAAAAGAAGGCGATACAAAAACTGAAGCAAAAAAGGATTCGGTAAAAATTGATTTTGAAGGAATCGATACAAGAACGCTTGCCACGGCGATGCCTGCGCGCAGCTACCAGTTGCTGATTGCCGGACCGAAAGAGTCGTTTTTTGTTGGCGAAAGTATGCCGAATGCACCCGGTTTGACTTTACACAAATTTAAGCTCGAAAAACGCAAAGCCGAAGAATTTGTGTCAGGCGCGAGCCAAATATGCACGGCCGCGACTGGGACGAGGTGTATAAACGCTACTCGCCGCTGGTGCCGTACATTAAACATCGCGCCGACCTCACCTACATTCTTGACCAGGTAAACGGCGAACTTTCGGTGGGTCACAGTTTTGTTTTTGGCGGTGACTATCCGAAAACCGATGAAAACCCCGTGGGTTTGCTGGGCGCCGATTTTGCAGCCGAAAACAACCGCTGGAAAATAACGCGCATTTACACTACTGAAAGCTGGAACCCCGAACTTTCGAGCCCGCTGCAGGAACCCGGGCTGAAAGTGGAAACCGGTAATTACATTGTGGGAGTGAATGGCCGTGAAATCACTGCTGCCGAAAACATTTACCAGTTTTTCGACGGAACTTCGGGTGTTCAGACCGTTTTGCATATTAACAAAACAGCAGATTTTAAAGATGCCTGGACGATTACTGTAAAACCCATCGGAAGCGAATCGGCAT
Source organism: uncultured Prolixibacteraceae bacterium (assembly GCA_947085485.1). Classification (GTDB taxonomy): domain Bacteria; phylum Bacteroidota; class Bacteroidia; order Bacteroidales; family Prolixibacteraceae; genus Draconibacterium. The sequence continues at coordinate 13,156 of CAMTWS010000168.1, read as the reverse complement.
TGCGCCAGCGTGCCTGGGTTGAAGATAACCGCCGCCTGGTTGACAGCCTTTCGAACGGGAAGCTGGCCTACATTTGGGTGCCTAACACCGGAGGCCCGGGTTTTGTGTCGTTCAACCGCTACTTTTTTGCACAGCAGGACAAGCTGGGCGCCGTTATCGACGAGCGTTTCAATGGCGGTGGCCTGTTGGACGATTACATGGTTGATTTGATGACCCGCAGTTTGCGTGCATCGCTCACCAACGAAGTTCCCAACGGAAAACCAATGCGTTTGCCTGCCGGAATTCTTGGCCCGAAAGTGCTGTTGATTAACGAATTGTCAGGTTCGGGCGGCGATTTTTTCCCGTGGGTTTTCCGTCAGCAACAGGCCGGACAACTGATTGGAACCACCACCTGGGGAGGGTTGGTAAAATCGTCGGTACATTATGCTTTAATTGACGGCGGTGCACTTACAGCACCCGACAACGCGGTTTTCGACCCGATAAATAACAAATGGGTGGCCGAAAACGAAGGCGTTGCGCCGGATATTGAAGTTTGGCAGGATGCCAAATCGCTTACCGAAGGCCGCGATCCGCAACTGGAACGTGCTGTAAAGGAAGTTTTGCAGCTGGTTGAAAAACAAAATGCAAAGGAAATTACACCACCGCCATTTTCAACTCCGGCGAAGAAAAAGTAAAAGGCAGTTTGTTTTAAGCAAATAATAAACAGAAAACTTCGAACAATGGGAAATAAAAAAGAATTGCAGGCAGACATGCAGGAAGAACTGATTGGAATATTAAAAGCACGGTTTGAGAAAAACATGAACAGGCATGCCAGCATTGAATGGGCCAAAGTACAGGCAAAACTTGAAAATGCTCCGGCAGATAAGCTTTGGTCGCTCAGTGAAATGGAAAGAACAGGCGGCGAACCGGATATAGTTTACCAGGACACAATTACTGGCGAATATATTTTTTACGATTGTTCGGCTGAAAGTCCGAAAGGCCGCAGAAGTATTTGTTACGACCGCGAAGCGCTGGAATCAAGAAAAGAGTTTAAACCCGAAAACAATGCCATTGATATGGCCGCAGAAATGGGAGTTGAACTTTTAACAGAAGAACAGTACCGCCAATTTCAACAACTGGTAAATTTCGATACAAAAACTTCGAGCTGGGTAAAAACACCGATAGAGATCCGAAAACACGGTGGCGCAATTTTTTGTGACAGGCGTTATAACCATGTTTTTACCTATCACAACGGTGCAGAATCGTATTATGCTGCGCGGGGTTTCCGGGGTTTGTTAAGGGTTTAAAACCATTTTAATTTTACATTGCCGTATTGGTTGATTTGAACTTGTTATTCGCTAAGCGGTTCAAAACCGCTAAGCGAGTTATCGAACAGGCAGCACAATTCGGTTAAATTGGTATAAATTATCAAATTGAAAATCCGGTTGTTAAAATCAGTCCGGTACTAAACAATTTTTATTCTGTTGGTGTTGGTAAATTGAAATAGAAGTACATGAAATGAATCAAACAATTCAAATTCAAAAAAACCTGAAAGCAGGGAAATAGTGATAAAACATAGTTACAAAGCAACTCTGTCACTTTTAGCAAGGTTGAAGACATGACTAAAATACTTGAAATGGGATTTGAGGAAGGTTATACAATGGGACTAAATCAGTTATATGCACTTTTGAATAAAGAATAAATCAATTAAAATAATTAAAATAAAAATGACAAAAGTAAACACTTACATCACTTTTGATGGTAATTGCGAGGATGCATTCATATTTTATAAATCGGTTTTGGGAGGCGAATTCTCGTATATCGGTCGGTTTAAAGAAATGCCGCCACAGGAGGGAATGCCGCCAATGACAGCCGAAGAAGGCGAAAAAATAATGCACGTCTCGCTGCCTGTGAGTAAAGAAACAATACTTTCAGGAAGCGATACAGTTGGAGAATGGTGTGCTTACCTGATAAAAGGGAATAACTTTTCAGTTTCAATTGGTACCGATAGCAGGGAAGAGGCAGACCGGATTTTCAACGGACTTTCGGAAGACGGAAAGGTAACAATGCCGATGGACAAAACATTTTGGGTTCCGTATTTCGGAATGTTTACCGATAAGTTTGGAATTAACTGGATGGTAAGTTTTGAAGAGCAGCAAAAACAATAAAAATGGACCAGGCAACACAAACAATGATTGACAACCTGTATAAAAATACAGGCAAAACACTGGAACAATGGATTGACATTGTGAAGATGGAAAACATCGCCAAACACGGCGAAATAATTAAGTTTTTGAAAGATACTCACGAACTGAGTTATGGTTTTGCAAATCTAATTGCACATAAAGCCAAAGGTTCCGATGCAGGTTCGGCAGAGAATCAGGCCGAACTGATTACAAAACAATATCAGGGAAAAGAACATCTCATTCCTGTGTATCAGAAAATCATGGGCGAAATTGAAACTTTTGGCAACGACGTAGAAATTGCACCAAAAAATGCTTATGTGAGTTTGAGAAGAAAGAAACAATTTGCGCTGCTTCAACCGGCAACAAAAACGCGGTTTGAAATCGGGATAATTCTGAAAGGGCAGGAATCGCAGGGAAAACTCGAAAAAATCAATACTGCAAACGCCATGTGTTCGCATAAAATAAATGTTACCGACATAAACGACATTGACGGCGAAGTAATTGAATGGCTTAAAAAAGCATACGAAAATGCAGGTTAGCTGAACAAAATTCAGGTTGACAAATAAAAGAATAACTGTGCAGAAAATTAAAATCCGATAAAATTTAAACAATGGCAACAGATGGGACAAAAGAAAATCTGTGGAAACTAAAAACACCGCCTTTAACTTCGGACTACGAAATGTATAAAGATGAAAAGGATGGTAAGGAAGTAATAGTTTGTGTTGTTGGCAAAACAACGTTGCTGTACGATTATCGATGTTTGAAAGACCTTCAGGATATGCTGAAAAAGTACGGCGACTGGATGGAACTTGGCAGTGCTGACGAACAAAAGCCGGCAAAAGACGGAACCGTGGAAGCCTGGGGTCGTTCTGAAAAAAATCCGGTGGGGGGTTGGTACGGGCTTAAAAAAGGACTTCGCGGACGTTTTGGAATGTATGTTCCGCCACTGATGGAAAAACTTGGACTTGCAGAAGTTACGCACGATGCGAAGGGGAATAAAATGAGAGCAATATGAAAAAATGATAAGCCTGGAAGCCCTGTGGCTAATGGCTTTGTAGTTTTCGCAAATAACTGAAAAATCTCATTTTAAAAATCCTCGTTCAGGGTAAAGTCGTATCATTTATTCGCCAATTTCAATTTAACGATTTCAGCAGTTTCGTTTTATGCTGAACGTCGCCGGTAATGGCAAACACCGAAATTGTTGCGCCCGAAATACCATCGATATTTTTGTTGACCACCAGTGAATCTTTCCCCGAAAAACCAACAAACTGTTTCAGCCATCCTTTTGCTGTTATCCCGTATCCATGCGTGGCCTGATAATTATAAACTTCAACCAGTTTAACGGATTTCGCCGAATCGAAAAAAATAAAATAATCGAAATATTCCGATTCAACTGTTGCCGGTGTTTTGCCGGAAACAGAGCAGCCGCCTCCACGGCAACTGTTCACCCTTCCGATAAAAACATATTTAACCTCTCTATTTCCGGCATTATCCGATACTTTGAAAAATCTGCCGTTTATTTCAGTTTGATTTTTTGAATTACAGGCAACGCTTATTTCTTCAAGAAAAGAATAACCCGAAATGTTGTATTTTTTCAAATTGTTAATCAGCCGTTTGTTCTGATATTCTATATCATTCTGACCAAAACAGGCAAAACCAATCAACAAACAAAAAATCAGTATAATTCCGTTTTTCTTCATTTAAATAATGCCATTAAAACATGATACCGAAACCGGCATTGAAAGTTTTTGCATATTTATCGGATGCGCCGTTTTTAATGAACTGCAAATCGGTTTTTACAACAGCATTCCTGGTTAGAAAAAACGATAGGCCGGTTGTAATTACATTTTTCTGAAATGCTAAATTATCGGAAATGTTGTTCGAAACTGTATAATGCGTATCGTAAGTTGAATAATTAACAAAAGGGATAAGCTGTTTTTCAGTTTTCACATTGCGCAACACGTTGTACCCTAAATCGATATAATAACCAAACATCGAGCTTCCCAGGTTTCCGCCGCCCTTACCGGTTGTAAATTTGTTGTATGCCCCGGTGTTCGACAAATGCGCGTAATAAAGCTGGCCGGTTAAATTGAACCCTTTGTACGAATAACGTGCATCGGCGCCAAACATCGAAATTCCAACCACCGAAGAATCGGCTTTTGCCAATGCCGCCTCATCGTTTTTACCGATGCCGTTGTAAAGCGTACTTTGAGTATCCCCAAAATATCCTGCCAGGCCGAGATTCAGGCCACGAATGCCAAAATACTCAATTTTACTGCTTAAATTGGGTGAGCTCATAAACGAATCGGCCCCTCTTTGCCGTCCGCCCCGCAAGCCGCTTGCGCCCCCAATACGGGCTGTGCCATCGAAACTTTTAAAACCATTCATAACATAAGCCTGGTATTTAACCGAAATTGGCAACAAAACCCCGCTAACCCCGATACCAATTTCGCGCCATGTTGTTGGTGTAATATCGTTGTCAATCCGCGGTCGCTCAACGCCGTTAAAAGTGGTTGGTTCGTGGTATTCGTTAATAATTCCCATTGGAGTCAGCAACAAGCCGCCACGAAGATTCATGAATTCGTTGAGTTTGTATTGCAAAAATGCCTGTTCAACATAAATTTCCACCACATGCTCAAACTCGAGCTCTGTAACAAACTGCAAACGGTCGTTAAACTGGTAGCCCATCAGCATCACAAACCGGTGAACATCCAAAATTCCGTTTTTCCTTACTTCCGACGACATTGGCTGATTGTAATGAACTTCGCCGTATCCGCCGATTTTAAGGTTTCCGGTGGTCATTAACATTTTTTCGGCGCTGTTTATATAAAGGTTCGATGGAATTGTATCGGGCTGAGCAAACAGTATAGTTGTTGCCGCCAGCATAATTCCTGCAATCAATACTAAATTTTTCATTTCAACTAATTTTTAAATTTATATTGAAGGCAAAAGTACAGGCAGTAAAATTTACTCACAATCACTATTAATAGCGGTTTTGATGGGTTACAATCATTAAAAGTAGTGAGAAGAGAAAAGTCTGAAGACCGGAGTCGGGAGTTTTATCGCTAAGCAGGTAATTAAACAGCCGTGTAATCCAGCGGGATAATTTTCTTTGTGATAGCGTAAATGGTTAATCCCGACAAGCTTTTGATCCCGGTTTTTTCGGTGATGTTTTTACGGTGGCTGATTACTGTATGAATGCTGATATTCAGGGTATCGGCAATTTCCTTATTTGCAAAACCTTTTACCATTTGGGTTAGCACCTCAATTTCCCTTTCCGACAAATCATCGTGCTGACTTTTCTCGGTGGAAGTGTTGATTTGTCCCAGTTTTTGTGCAATCTGTCCGGGTGTGGCGGTAACCGAAAGGATATCGTCAAATTTCAGCAGTAATTCGTCATCATAAAATGAATAAACCAAAGCAATCCATAAAATATGGGGTTGATTGATTTTCAGCTTTAGAAAATCGGGCAGCCGGTTCTGAATGGCGGAAGGATTGACAATTGCAACATTAAAACTCTCCTTCGAAGCAGAATTTTTAAGTTCTTCCAAATCGTTAAAACGGTAGATATAAAAGTTCTTTTTAAACTTCATCAGTATATTCGAAAGTCCTTCACAGATGATTTGCGACGGTTCGATAACAGCAATATTAATCCTGCTTTTATCCATTTGCCGCATCAGTTTCGATTTTGCCAACAAGCGGAAGCAGAATTTTATCTTCAATTATCGAATGAATGTTTAAATCGAATTCCAGTTCAAAAAGACTGAAGAGGAATTTCCTGCGCAACGAAAAATCGTTTTTAAGCGAAATATGTTTCAGCAAAAGGTTTTTAAGGTCGGTGAGCTTTGTTTCAATATCGGTGTGGTGATCGCTGTATTCGTTTGCCGAAAAATTGTTCTTCCCGGCCATTTTACCTTCGTCAATTAACCTGCAAATATAAGGGAATGCCACACTCTCCTCGTAATCGAGATGTTCGAGCACTTCCTCAAAATAGTCGTTAAAAAATTTTTCTATCAATAAAATATCTTCGGTATCGTGTTTTTCGTGCAGTTGATTTATAAAATATTTTAACTCGGGATATTTGTCGTGTTTGTAAAAACGGTGGCTGTTTTTTAAAAACCTGATTATAGTTGAAATATCCACAAGTGCATTAATCTCGTTTTCATCGGGGTAAAAACCATTGTACAAATTGCCAAAAACCAGAAATACGGGAATGTCAATTTTATTTTCATTACAAATCTGTTCAACTGTTTTATCTTTTACTGCAAAATCAACCTCGAAATGCTCCAGCAACAATAATAACGACGAATTCTCGACGATTAAATCCGACATTCTCACGTCGGGCGTGATGTATGTTTTATGCGTTTGATACATTGCCGGTTTATTTGTTTTTGTATATTTTTTCGGGCAGTTTTACTGCGCGGACCGCTAAAAACAATCCACCCAAAACAAACGGAATACTCAGCCACTGCCCCATGTTCAGCGCCATTGAGGCTTCAAAAGCTTCCTGGTCTTCCTTTATAAATTCAATCAGGAACCGCGAACCAAATATAAAGACGAAGAAAATGCCAAAAATTAAACCTTCGCGGTTTTTGGCGTTGGTTTTCAAGTACATGTACATTAATACCACAAAAGCAATTAAATATGAAAGCGCCTCGTACAATTGGGTTGGGTGCTTGGCCACGGTTTCGGCGTTACTTTCGAAAATAAATCCCCAGGGCAAGGAAGTTTGTACCCCGTAAATTTCAGAATTCATGAGGTTTCCCATTCGGATAAAAGCTGCTACAAGCGCAGTGGGCACAACAACACGGTCAAGCGTCCACAGCACCGAACGTTTTGTAATCAGCTTCGAATGGATAATCAATGCGACAAGAATCCCCAGGGTTCCGCCATGACTTGAAAGGCCGCCATGCCAGACTTTAAAAATCTCGGCGGGGTTTTGCGAATAATAATCCCATCCGTAAAAGAAAACATGCCCCAAACGCGCTCCAACAATGGTGGCTATGATGATATAAAAGAAAAGGCTGTCGATCCATTTCTGGTTTACATTTTCAGATCTTAACATCCGTTCGCCTATGTAATAACCTATTAAAAAGCCCGATGCAAACAAAAAACCGTACCAACGAACCGAAAAAGGGCCCAACTGAAAAATTTCCGGATCTACATTCCATTGGATAAAGCTGAGTAAACTAATCATGTGCGATATTTTATTTAGTAATAAGTACTGATTATCAAGTATTAGTATCAAGACGGGTTTCGGGTTCCGGGTTCCAGGTAAACTCTGAACTTTAAACTCTGAACTCCAAACTCTACCCCTCCCCCCTTCCGTGACAATGTTTGTATTTTTTACCGCTTCCGCAGGGGCAGGGATCGTTTCTGCCAACGTGTTTCTCAACTACAACCGGCTGCGGTTTGACCTTTTCCTGGGTTTGGGTATTGGCTCCTTCCATTGGGTTTCCTGAAATTGGCAACTCAGTTTTTTGGGTTTTATAACGGCTCAAATCGGTTCGTTTGCGCGCTTCAGCTTCGCGAATCTGATCGGGGTTTTGAATCGGAATATATCCTTTCATCAGGGTTGAAACAACATCCTTATTTACTTTGGCAACCAACTGTTTAAACAAGTTGAACGATTCGAACTTGTAAATCAGCAAAGGATCTTTCTGCTCGTAAGTTGCATTTTGTACTGATTGTTTCAGGTCGTCCATTTCGCGCAACTCCTCTTTCCAGGCTTCATCGATAGTCCGCAAAACAATTTGTTTCTGGTACGATTTAACCAGCTCTTTCACTTTGTTTTTATAGGCTTTTTCGAGGTTGCAAATAATCTGGAATACGCGCTTTCCATCCGAAATCGGAACTACAATATTGTGGTAAACATCTCCCTTTGTTTCATACACATTTTTAATTACCGGAAATGCCTGTTTCGAAATTGCCTCCACTTTGCGGTTGTATGCCGCAATCATTTTATCGAAAATAATGGTGGTAACTTCCCCTGCGTTCATTTTTTTGAAATCTTCATTATTCACAGGCGATTCAAGCGAAAGCAACCGCAACAGTTCCATATTGAAATCTTCAAAATTATCAGACCCGTGATATTCATTTACCAGTTCTTCCACCGAGTCGTACATCATGTTCAGCAAATCAACTTCGAGACGTTCGCCAAACAGGGCATGCCGCCGTTTTTTGTAGATAACCTCGCGCTGCGAGTTCATCACATCGTCGTACTCGAGCAAACGTTTACGGATTCCAAAGTTGTTTTCTTCCACTTTTTTCTGCGCCCGCTCAATCGATTTCGAAATCATGGAGTGCTGAATAACTTCGCCTTCTTTCAGGCCCAGTTTATCCATAATTCCCGAAATACGGCCCGACCCGAACAAACGCATTAAATCGTCTTCGAGTGAAACGTAAAACTGTGATGATCCCGGGTCTCCCTGTCGTCCGGCACGACCACGCAACTGGCGGTCAACGCGGCGCGAATCATGCCGTTCGGTTCCAATAATTGCCAAACCACCGGCTTTTCTTACAGCTTCGGTAAGTTTTATGTCGGTGCCACGACCGGCCATGTTGGTTGCAATGGTAACCGTCCCCGATTGCCCGGCTTCGGCCACAATTTCGGCCTCGCGGGCATGTAGCTTGGCATTTAAAACATTGTGTTTTATGCCTTTTATTTTTAGCATCCGGCTTAACAGTTCCGAAATTTCAACAGAGGTTGTCCCCACCAAAACCGGGCGGCCTGCTTCATGAAGGGCGCTGATTTCGTCGATTACCGCATTGTATTTTTCGCGTTTGGTTTTGTAAACCAAATCTTCACGGTCTTTTCTGACGATTGGCCGGTTGGTCGGAATTACAACCACTTCGAGTTTGTAAATATCCCAGAATTCACCGGCCTCGGTTTCGGCAGTACCTGTCATACCGGCCAGTTTGTGGTACATCCTGAAATAGTTTTGAAGTGTAATGGTTGCAAAAGTTTGTGTAGCAGCTTCCACCTTAACATTTTCCTTGGCTTCAATGGCCTGGTGCAAGCCATCGGAATAACGCCGGCCTTCCATGATACGGCCGGTTTGTTCATCAACAATCTTAATTTTATTATCGATAATCACATATTCCACATCTTTTTCGAACATGGTGTATGCCTTAAACAACTGGTTGATGGTGTGGACGCGTTCTGATTTTACCGCGTAATCCTGAAGTAATTTATCTTTTGCTTCGATTAATTTTTCGGGTTCCAGTCCGGCATGTTCGAGATCGGCCATTTTGCCGCCCATATCGGGCAGAATAAAAAATTCAGGATCTTCAAAACCATGTGAAATATATTCAATTCCCTTATCTGTCAATTCTACCGAATTTTGTTTTTCATCGATAATAAAATAAAGCGGATCGGTAACAACATGCATGTTCTTGTTATTTTCCTGCATGTAAAAATTCTCGGTTTTCTGAACAAGCGCTTTCATTCCCTCTTCGCTCAGGAATTTGATTATCGATTTGTTTTTTGGCAAACCTTTGTACGCCCGAAGCAGCAGCAATCCACCTTCCTTTTTTTCATCGGAGGTGGCATTTTCATTTGTCAGCAGTTTTTTTGCATCAATAAAAATCTGGTTAACCAGTTCGCGCTGTGCCCTGTACAGTTTTTCCACATATCCTTTCATCTCCTCAAATTGCTGATTTTCGCCCTTTGGGACAGGACCGGAGATAATCAGCGGGGTACGCGCATCGTCAACCAAAACCGAGTCAACCTCATCGACAATGGCATAATGATGTCTGCGCTGAACCAAATCTTCAGAATTAATCGACATGTTGTCGCGCAGGTAGTCGAAACCAAATTCGTTATTGGTCCCAAAAGTGATATCGGCATTGTATGCTTTTCTGCGGGCTTCGGAGTTGGGCTGGTGTTTGTCGATGCAATCAACCGTAAGGCCGTGAAATTCGTAAATCGGCCCCATCCACTCGGCATCGCGTTTCGAAAGGTAATCGTTTACGGTAACAATATGAACGCCCCGGCGTGTAAGTGCATTTAAAAACACAGGCAGCGTTGCCACCAAAGTTTTTCCTTCACCTGTCCCCATTTCGGCAATATTGCCGCGGTGCAAAACAATACCGCCAATCAACTGAACATCGTAATGGACCATGTTCCACACAATCTCGTTTCCGCCGGCCATCCATTTGTTTTTCCAGATGGCCTTTTCGCCATTGATAATAATGCTGTTGCGGACAGCGGCCAAATCGCGGTCGTAATCGCGCGCTGTAACTTCCACATTTTCGTTTTCAACAAAACGCCGGGCAGTTTCTTTCACCAGTGCAAAGGCAATTGGCAAAACTTCGTTTAAAACTTCTTCCAGCTTTTTATCGATTTGTTCCTCGAGCTTGTCAACTTTTTCGTAAATCTTTTCGCTGGCCTGAATGTCAGCTTCCTCAACCTCTATCTTCAGTTTTGCAATTTCATCTTCTTCGGGTTTAATCCGCCCGTCGATAATCTGCTTAATTTTATCCGACTCTTCCCTTAATCCATCGTTCGACAGTTGAACAATACGATTGTATTCTTCCTTTATTTTTGCAATTACAGGGGCAACATCTTTTATATCCCTTTCCGACTTGTTGCCAAAAATCATCCCTAAAATTGTATTTATTATCGCCATTTCTTTACTGTTTTTTTTTAAATAAAAACACTGCAAATGTAATTAATTGTATAGCCTAAAAAAACCTGTCAATTCATTTTTGCATTTCTGTAGTTTATTTAACAACAATTTAACCGCCAAAAATTTTAATTTTGGTGGCTTAATAAATGAATATATTATCATGAAAGTTTTTAAAAGTTTTATGAAGTCGTTAAGAATGAGCCTCATTCTGATGCTCTTGTTCAATTCGTGCAGTAATCGGAAAGACAAAAATACATTTTACCATCCTGCGGATTTTGATCCCGTTAAATCGACCTGTTTTATCTGGTCTGATGAATATTACGGGATAATACCAAAATTAATCGGAATAATTTCGGCAAAAGATAAGGTTACTGTGTTTTTTGATGAAAATAAGGCCGATGCAGCAACTGTCAATAAAATTCTTGAAAAATACGAAAGCAATATCAAAAATATCAATCTGGTTAAAGTTAAAAACATACCCAAAAGTAATTGGATCAGAGACTTTGGGCCTGTTTATCTGATAAATGCATCCGGGGAAAAGAAGTTGGTTGACTTTGGCCATTTTGGGAAACGGCTTGAGTTTAATAAAGAAGTTGCTGCAAAAATGAATATCCAGGTTATCGAAAGTTCTTTCAATAGTTCAGGGGGCGCGCGCGAAGTTAATGGGAAAGGCGCTATCATATTGTGCGAGGCCCATGAACTGGATGTAAACAAACCCAAAACCAAACCCGACATTGAAAAGGAGTTTGCCGAAAAACTCGCGATAAAAAAAATTATCTGGATGAAACGCGGAATACCTCAGGACGATAGCCGGCTGAAAGGACCAATTTACGGGCAAATATACCCGAATGGGGTAAACGGGCACGTTGACCAGTTCTGCCGTTTTGCCGACGCCGGCACCATTTTAATTAGCAGTGTAACAGAGGCAGAGGCAAAATTGCATCCGATACTTGCTGAAGCAAAAAAACGGTTGGACGAAAATTTTGAAATTCTTTTAAAATCAACCGACCAGGATGGAAAAAAATTTAATGTGGTTAAGGTCCCTTTTGCCCCGTTGCTTTTTATCGAACGTTCATTAGGCGCCAAAACAATATTTGTTACCCCGGTTACCAGTTATATGAATTTTATTGTAACCAATTCACTTGTTGTCCTGCCAACGTATTTCAAAGAACAAAACAACGACAGTTTACTCCAAAGCAATGAAAAAGAGGTGGAAGAAATATTCAAAAAAGCATTTCCAACCCGTGAAATCATAAAAGTTCAGGCTGCCGATCTTAATTCTTTCAGCGGTGGTTTTCATTGCATAAGCATTAACGAACCATTTTAATGAAAAACTTACATTATTTAACAAAAACAGTTGATGAAACAAAAATTAAATACCATATTTGCTATCTGTAAAAAACAAATTTTTATATATTAATTTAAACTTAGAGATTATGAAACTAAAACTTTTACTTTTAACCTTGTTGATGTACGGTGGCATTTTATTTGCCCAGGAAATCAACAGAAGCCTGGTTATCACCGAAGCAAGGCTTAGCGGTCAACCCGACAATTATGTGGAGCTGACCAACATGGGGAATACTCCTATTAATCTGAAGGATTATGAGTTTGGCACTATCAGGCCATGGGCAAGCCCATGGACACCTGAACAAAACCGCTATTACCGTTTGCCCAACAAAGTTTTACAACCGGGTCAAAGTTTTGTAATGACTACGGCTTATGACTTTCATGCCGAACAGTATGCTAAAAAAACTCCTGGGTTCGAAGGCGGCCAGTACAGACCACAAAAACTTCAGATGTATGCGCTGGCCGATATGCTGATTCATGTTGCTGAGCCCAAGGGTGACGCAACAGACAGTATAACAAGGGATCCCATTTATGGTGACATAATGTGGACATGGGAAGCCTGGAACGGACGGGAATGTTATTACATCGAACAGCATTTGTCTGCAACCGACTCGGTGGTTATCGATCAGGTTAGTGGCGTGTTTGACGACAATGGACGAAACAGGACCAGTGGAAGGTATGACGTAGCCGGTGTAACAGGCGCTACAGGAACAGCGGTTCTTGTCCGTAAATTCAAAGTTAAACAGGGTAATGTCGATTTTGCCAATGCCCGAGGCGTTGGCGCCGATGATTCGGAATGGATTCCCTGGCAATGGCCGGCAGGATGGGGCCAGTGGCGCGATGCACAATGGACAGTCGGAAATCATGGCGATTATAAGCTCGATGAAAATACTCTTCAATCAGATAAGGCTGATGTAAATTTTGCTGCCAAAACCATAACCGTTCCCTGGGGAACACGCAGGGGTGACGGTGTGATGCGCCTGATGAAAAAGAAACCGGGCCTGGGATGGATTT
>CAMTWS010000167.1:0-27583 GCA_947085485.1 uncultured Prolixibacteraceae bacterium | reverse complement strand
TTTTCAACGTGTATGCCAAGCATTACTTTGGTAGCAATTTCAATCAGGTTCAGTTTCATTACTTTCGAAACAAACGGAAAACTGCGCGAAGCACGAAGGTTACATTCAATTACTTTAATATCGTTGTCTTTGGCCAGAAACTGTATGTTAAATGGCCCCGTAATTTCCAGTCCCTTTGCAATTTCGCGGGCTATTTTTTTCACCCGGCGAATGGTTTCGATGTATAATTTTTGCGGTGGAAAAACGATAGTGGCATCGCCCGAATGAACGCCCGCAAATTCAACATGCTCCGAAATGGCGTATGCAATCAATTCTCCTTTGTTTGCCACTGCATCGATTTCAATTTCCTTGGCCTCTTCGATAAATTCGCTAACAACCACGGGGTGTTCTTTCGACACGTTAGCGGCCATTTCGAGAAAATATTCGAGTTGATCGGGATTCGAAACAACATTCATTGCAGCGCCCGATAAAACATACGAAGGCCGTATCAACAGAGGGTAACCAACGATTTCGACAAATTTGTGAATTTCTTCGATGGTTGAAAGGCGCGCCCAGCGGGGTTGGTCAACTTTCAATCTGTCCAAAAGCGATGAGAATTTTTCACGGTCTTCGGCGTTGTCAATTTTCAAAGGAGATGTACCCAAAATAGGGACATTTTGCCCGTAAAGTTTCATCGCCAGGTTATTCGGGATTTGTCCGCCCATCGAAACCACAACGCCATGCGGATTTTCCAAATCGACAATATCCATTACCCTTTCAAAAGAAAGTTCATCAAAATACAACCGGTCGCAGGTATCGTAATCGGTACTTACCGTTTCGGGGTTGTAATTGATCATTATCGAGCGGTAATTCTCATTTTTAATCGTCTTTACCGCGTTTACACTACACCAGTCGAATTCAACCGAACTTCCAATCCGGTAAGCTCCCGAGCCCAGGACAATCACCGATTTGTCATCGTTAATAAATTCGATATCATGTTCGCTGCCGTTGTAAGTAACGTACAAATAGTTGGTTTGCGCCGGATATTCGCCCGCCAGCGTATCGATTTGTTTTACATACGGAATAATCCCGGTTGCTTTTCTGTGATTGCGGACTTTTAGCAAATCTTCGTGAATATTTTTATTCGAACTTTTCAAAACCAGCCGGGCAATTTGGAAATCAGAAAATCCGCTTTGTTTCGACAGTTTGAGCATATTAACCGGCAACTCATGCAGTGTATTAAACTTTTCGAGTTCATTTTTGATGTTGAAAATATTTTTCAGTTTCTGCAAAAACCAGCGGTCGATTTTTGTTTTGTCGTGAATTTCGTCAATCGTATAATTTTTATTGAAAGCTTCGGCGATGGCAAAAATCCGGCGATCAGTGGGATTGCTCAGTTCATCGTCAATTCCTTCGATATATATTTCTTCTTTGTTGGCAACAAAACCGTGCATTCCCAAACCTACCATCCTGATCCCTTTTTGAATGGCTTCTTCGAAACTACGGCCGATAGCCATAATTTCGCCCACGCTTTTCATCGAACTGCCCAAATTTTTTGAAACGCCCACGAATTTTGTCAAATCCCATCGGGGGATTTTAACCACACAATAGTCGAGCGCCGGTTCAAAAGCGGCGGTGGTAACTTTGGTCACCTGGTTTTTCAGTTCGTGCAAACCATAACCCAACCCGAGTTTTGCGGCAACAAATGCGAGCGGGTAACCTGTGGCTTTCGATGCAAGCGCCGATGAGCGCGATAAACGGGCGTTTACCTCAATTACGCGATAATCTTCGGAGTATGGGTCGAGCGCAAACTGTACGTTGCATTCGCCAACAACACCCACCCGGCGAATAATTTTTATCGAAATTGCCCGCAATTTATGGTATTCGGCGTTGGAAAGTGTTTGCGAGGGCGCCACTACAATACTTTCGCCGGTGTGAATTCCCAGCGGGTCGAAATTCTCCATATTACAAACCGTGATACAGTTGTCGTATTTATCGCGAACTACCTCGTATTCAACTTCTTTCCATCCTTTTATCGACTCTTCGACTAAAATCTGGGGCGAATAGGAAAAGGCTTTCGATACCAAAAGTTCAAGCTCTTCATCGTTTTCGCAGAAACCTGAGCCAAGTCCGCCAAGAGTGTACGCTGCCCTGATAATAATTGGATAACCAACTTTTTTAGCTGCGGCGTAGGCTTCTTCCATATTAACGGCAGCAATACTTCGCGGGGTGTAAACATCAATTTCGGCCAGCATATTCGCAAATATTTGCCTGTCTTCGGTGTCGATTATCGATTGTACGGGCGTTCCAACCACTTTAATATTGTATTTCTCCAGAACTCCTGTTCTGTACAGCGCCACACCGCAATTTAAAGCAGTTTGCCCCCCAAAAGCGAGTAAAATCCCCTGTGGTTTCTCTTTCTTAATTACCTCTTCAACAAAATATGGAGTTATTGGAAGAAAATAGATTTTATCGGCAATGTCAACCGAAGTTTGAATGGTAGCAATGTTCGGGTTGATGAGAATGGTTTCAACACCTTCTTCCTTCAGTGCTTTCAGCGCCTGCGAACCCGAATAGTCAAACTCGCCGGCCTCGCCTATTTTTAATGCCCCCGACCCGAGGATTATCGCCTTTTTGATATCTGTTTTAATCATTTTGATTTTCTTATGCTTTCAATAAAATCGTCAAATAAAAACTCGGTGTCAGTTGGCCCGCTCGATGCTTCAGGGTGAAACTGAGTCGAGAAAAAGGGTTTTGTTTTATGCCTGATCCCTTCGTTGGTGTTATCGTTTACATTGGTGAACAGCGGTTCCCAGGCGTTGGGCAAAGTTTCTGTTGCAACGGCAAAACCGTGGTTCTGCGAGGTAATGTAACATTTGTTGGTACCGGTTAAAAGAACAGGTTGGTTGTGGCTGCGGTGTCCATATTTCAGTTTATAGGTATCGGCTCCGGCAGCACGCGCCAACAACTGGTTTCCAAGGCAAATCCCCATAATCGGCTTTTCCGCGTCAATCACCTTTTTAATGTTTTCAACAGTTGTATCGCACATGGCAGGGTCGCCGGGGCCATTGGAAATAAACAAACCATCGAAATCCTCGTCCGAAAAATCGTAATCCCACGGAACGCGAATTACAGTTGCATTCCGGTCGAGCAAACAGCGGATGATGTTGTTTTTCACTCCGCAGTCAATCAGTACTACTCTGTGTTCGCCGCTGCCATAAACTTCTTTTTCGTTACAACTGGCAATTGCCACCAGGTTTTCTTTGTTCGGGTCGTAAAAATCAACAACTTCCTCTTCAAACTCTATTTTCCCGAGCATTGAACCTTTTTCACGTAAAATTTTTGTTAAGGCACGCGTATCGATTCCAAAAATGCCTGGAATGTGAGATTCTTTTAACCAGTCCGACAAACTTTTTTCAGCATTCCAATGGCTGAATTCAAAAGAGTAGTCAGAAACAATTAAGCCTGTAATGTGCAGTTTATGCGATTCGTAATACCTGTGGACCCCATTTTCTTTTCGATCGAACGGCACCCCGTAGTTTCCAATCAACGGATAGGTGGAAACCAGGATTTGACCCGTGTACGATGCGTCTGTTAAGCTTTCAGGATAGCCGGTCATCCCGGTGTAAAAAACCACTTCGCCCGCCACCGATTTTTCACCGCCAAACGATTTGCCGGTAAATACAGTTCCGTCTTCTAATGTCAGTTTTGCATGTTTAAAATTCAGCATATTTCAGTTATTATATAAAAAAAAAAATGCGTTTGCCCTAAAACAGGCCCAAACGCATTTTCTTCCATCTTTTGTATTAGTAAGCTTTAATCTATTTCTCATCCAGGTAAAAAATGATGATGTAAAAATCATTGATGGTGCAAAAATATAAATAATTTTCAAACTTTTTATGCCGGTTTAAAATAAAATGAATAATTATTCATAAAGAAACGACAGTTAATTGGGGCTGAGCAGCAAAGCAACACATTCAATAAAAAGAACAAACATTTTACTCATTTGGAATTGGGATGTTAAAATTTATATAACATGGTGTTGCTGTTAAAAATTTCAGTAAACTTGCGGATAAGTTGTTATAGTAGTTTTAGGGGTGTGCTAAAACACGAAATATTTTATAACTAAAAAATAGGAGATTTATTCATGAATACCCGCAGTTTACTTGACCAGTTGCTTAATCAAGGCCAGGAAATGGCGGGGGACAAAGGTGGTCAATCAGGTAACATAAATTCGCCTGGCGTTGGTGGGCTGGGAGACTTGCTCTCCGGTTTCGGTGGCGGCGGGCTGGGAGGCTTGCTTTCAGGTTTCGGTGGCGGCGCTTTGACTGGTGGCGCCGTTGGCTTATTGCTTGGCAACAAAAAAGCCCGTAAGATTGGCGGCAAGGTGGCAATTTTTGGCGGCCTGGCAGCGCTTGGGGTAATTGCCTACAAAGCTTACGGCAACTGGCAGAGCCGGCAGCCACATACTTCTCAGGGCGAACCGCAAACAATCGATCGTCTGCCTGCCAAACAAGCAGAGCAGCACAGCCAGGCAATTCTCAAAGCGCTTGTAGCTGCCTCCAAGGCCGATGGCCATATCGATGCCCGTGAACGGCAACTGATAGAAGAAGAAATTGGCAAACTGACAAACGATGTGGAATTACGGCGCTGGCTCGATGCCGAGCTGAACAAGCCGCTCGATCCGGCCGATGTGGCCAGGGCAGCGACTACGCCGGAAATGGCGGCAGAGATGTATATCGCCAGTGTTATGATGGTAGATGAAGAAAATTTTATGGAGCGCTCTTATCTTGGCGAACTGGCGCGCCAACTCAATCTCGACCCTGGCCTTAAAAGTGAACTGGAAGCCCAGGTGCGTTATGAACTAAACCTAAACCGCAGATAATCAGGATATTCCTGATTGCAACTGCCTGTTCCGTGCAATCGGAAGGGGATAAGCTGTTTGGCATTTGTAAAGCAAAAAGGCCAGTCGGAAATTGCTTTTTAACCGGCTGAAAAGCTGTATATTTTTTATTTTCACACTTACCGATTGGGTGGATATATTTCCCCGAAAAGGGCATAAATTTGAAGTTTTCACACCGGTTTAAACAAATGAATAAATTTGCAGCCGAAATGAATTAATATGCACCCGGTGAGACGTTTGGTTACGGTGCCAACGGTAACTTAACGAATGAACCGCTCAAACAATTGGGGTAAGGTTACAACCTGGATAATTGCTTTCTGGGCCTGTACATTCATGACATTTATTTCTAATGTAAAATCACTAGAATATTTTTAATCTGACGGAGTTCAAAAACAGTCTTCTTTATCCTCATCCTCTTAAATTTCCGAAATTCCTTTAATAATTCTCCAACTTTTAATTCGATATTAAAATAAATGAATAAATTTGCATCAGAAATGAATAAATATTCATAATGAAGAATCGTTTTAAAAGACAGGCTGAAATAAGGAAAGTAATTCAAAATGGAGACGTGCACAGCCAGGATGAATTATTGGTCGAATTAAAAGGAATGGGCTTTGATTTAACCCAGGCAACCTTGTCTCGCGATTTGAAAGAGATGCAGGTTGCTAAAATACCACATCCAGCGAAAGGTTATGTATATATTCTGCCTCAGGGGGAAAAAGCTGCAACTTCCCGTGAGCAAAGCCGTGTAAATTATCTGGCCGATGGTTTCAGGGATTTGCGTTTTTCGGGCAACCTGGCTGTTTTACGGACGCAGCCGGGATATGCAAGCACTATTGCCGTAGTGATCGATAAGGCAGAACCCTGGGAGATTTTAGGAACAGTTGCCGGCGACGACACGATCCTGATTATTATGAAAGAAGGGATTTCGAAGTTGGATTTAATAAATGCGTTGATTTTAATTATGCCAAAACTGGAAGACAAAATCTGAATTAAATGAAGGAATGAAAACACTGGAAAATATCAAAATAGAAGTTGCTACCGAAGCACATATTAAATATATCGATGCCATTAACGACGCCATCGATATTGCTTCGAAGCAGCGCGGGACGGGTATAGCGAGAAGGACTTTTGAATATCTTGAAGGTAAAATGAAGGAAAACAAGGCAATTGTTGCTTTAGACGGAGAACAGTTTGCCGGTTTTTGTTATATCGAAACCTGGCAGGAAAAAGGGTTTGTTGCCAACTCGGGGTTGATTGTTGTTGACGAATACCGTGGGCTTGGACTTGCAAAAGCCATTAAAAACAAGGCTTTTAAACTGTCGCGCGAGAAATATCCCAATGCAAAAATTTTCGGGCTGACCACCGGATTGGCAGTAATGAAAATAAACCACGAATTGGGGTACAGGCCGGTAACTTTTTCGGAACTAACTGTTGATGATCAGTTTTGGAGCGGTTGCCAAAGTTGTGTAAATTACGATATTTTAACACGGACCCAACGCACCAAATGCCTTTGCACCGGAATGTTGTACGACCCGGCCTGGGAAAAAAACAACAAGGCAATCGAAACTCCGGTGAAAAAACGCAGCCTGCTCGATATTATACGGAAACTTACTCCTTCGAAAATGCGTTCAAAAAAGGGGACAAACGGGGAAGGAGGCGGAAAAGGGAGAGTGTTTTCGCGTATTTTCAATGCCCTCTTTTATTGAAAAATATGATTAAATATTTGAATATTAATTTATCACCCCTTAGTCCTCTCAAGGGGAGAATTTCTTTACCGGGTTTTACCGGGACTTTGAAATAATCACCCCCTTGAGGGGGCAGGGGGTGATTGGTTTATAGAATATTAAAATACAAAATAGTGATGAATAAAAAAATGGTTTTGGCGTTCAGCGGCGGATTGGACACCTCGTTTTGCGTTAAATATTTAAAAGAAGAAAAAGGATTTGAGGTTTACACCGCCATTGCAAATACCGGGGGTTTTTCCGGGGATGAGCTGAAAGTTATTGAAGATCGGGCTTACCGGCTGGGAGCAAAAAAGCATGTTACAATCGACGTTACCAACGAATATTACGAAAAGTGTATCCGGTACATGGTTTTCGGAAATGTATTGCGCAACAATACTTACCCCATTTCGGTCAGTTCTGAAAGGGTTTTCCAGGCCATGGCAACCATTAATTATGCAAAGGAAATCGGGGCCGGTTACATTGCACACGGAAGCACCGGCGCAGGAAATGACCAGGTTCGGTTCGATCTTACGTTTCAGGTTCTGGCTCCCGAAATTGAAATAATTACACCCATTCGCGATTTGATGTTAAGTCGCCAACAGGAAATTGACTATCTGAAAAAACACGGCGTTGTTGAAGATTATACAAAAATGGGGTATTCCATCAACCAGGGATTGTGGGGAACCAGTGTGGGTGGAAAGGAAACATTAACATCGAATAAAGGGTTGCCGTCAGGGGCATATCCGAGCCAGTTGGAAGCTACCGAAGAACGGATTGTCGAACTCGGTTTTGTTAAAGGCGAGTTGAAAACCATCGATGGGCAATCGTTTGAAAACGGGCCAAAAACCATTCAGGCGCTTGATGAAATTGCCTCGAAATATGCCATTGGCCGCGACATTCACGTGGGCGACACTATTATCGGAATTAAAGGAAGGGTTGGTTTTGAAGCTGCCGCTCCGATGCTGACAATTAAAGCACACCACCTCCTCGAAAAACATACCCTAACAAAATGGCAGATTTACTGGAAAGAACAATTGGCCAACTGGTACGGAATGTTTTTGCACGAAGCGTTGTATCAGGAGCCTGTAATGCGAAATATGGAAGTGTTTATTGAAGCCACCCAGGAAAATGTTACTGGTAAAGTTTTTGTGAAACTAAAACCATATCATTTTGAATTGCAGGGAATTGAATCGGAACACGATTTGATGAACTCGGGATTTGGCGAATACGGCGAAACCGTAAAAGCCTGGACTGCAGACGACGTGAAGGGCTTCACAAAAATCCTTTCCAACTCACTAAAGATTTATCATAAGGTGAACAAAAAAAGAGATTGACGAATGATGAATAATGAATGTCGATTAACGATTGCTGATTAACGATTTTTGATTTCAGAAGTAGTACACAAAATATAATCAACGGGGAAATGAATAAATTTGAATTGGAGGAACGTTTGATCCGGTTTGCTGTTAAGATAATTGAGTTGGCAGACTTACTGCCGAATACTGTAGTTGGAAGTCATTTGAAAGGTCAACTTGTTCGTTCTGGAACGTCTCCCGCTCTAAATTACGGTGAAGCTCAGAGCGCTGAATCAAGAAGGGATTTTGTACATAAAATGAGCGTTTGTTTAAAGGAACTTAGGGAAACCTTTGTGGCTGTGAAAATCGTCAAATATTCAAATTTGTCGGATAAACTGGAATTGCTGGAATGGTGCTTTAATGAAAACAATGAATTGATATCAATTTTTGTGAAAAGCATTGAAACGGCAAATAAGAATTCTAATCAGAAATGAGAGCCGAAATGGAATACAGCAATTTGTTTGAACGCTCATTCGAAATTCAACATTCGTTAATCGACATTCATTATTCAACATTCGCTAATCAATATTCATAATTCAATATGATAAAAGTAGGAATCATAGGTGGCGCGGGCTACACGGCAGGGGAGTTAATCAGGATTCTGCTGAATCATCCAGAAGCGGAGATTGTTTTTGTACAAAGTTCAAGCAATGCCGGAAACCCGGTAACCGATGTGCACGACGATTTACTGGGCGAAACCGATTTAAAATTTACCACCGGAATGCCGCTCGAAACCGTTGATGTGGTTTTCTGCTGCATGGGCCACGGCAAAACGTTGGAGTTTATGCAGAAAAACAGCCTGCCACAATCGTTAAAAGTGATTGATTTAAGTCACGATTTCAGGTTGAAAAGACTTGGCAACGAATTTGTTTACGGGCTGCCCGAACTCAACCGTGAAGAAATAAAAACGGCAAAATACATCGCCAATCCGGGTTGTTTTGCCACAGGAATACAACTGGCTCTTTTACCGCTTGCAGCAGCAGGTTTATTATCAGATGAAGTTCATATTCAGGCCATAACCGGCTCCACCGGCGCAGGACAAAAGCCCACCGATACTTTGCATTTTAGCTGGCGGAGCAGCAATGTTTCGGCATACAAAATTTTCGAACACCAACACGAAGGGGAAATATTGCAAAGTTTAAAACAGTTGCAACCGCGATTCGACAGCGATTTCAACTTTGTGCCCATTCGCGGTAACCACACCCGCGGAATTTTTGTTTCGGCATATACAAATTATCAAGGTTCGCTTGAAGAAGCCGATGATTTATTTGAAAAATATTATCAGTTGCATCCTTTCGTTTTTGTATCGAAAGCAAATCCCGGTGTAAAACAGGTTGTAAATACCAACAAAGCGGTTATTTATCTTGAAAAACATGGCAACAAACTGGTCATAATCAGCGTAACAGACAATTTAATTAAAGGCGCATCGGGACAGGCAGTACAAAACATGAACCTGATGTTTGGCCTCGACGAAAAAACTGGATTGAACTTAAAACCGGTAGCGTTTTGAAACAATTGCCACAGATTAACAGATTAAAAAAAAGAAAAGAAAAACGACCACGGATTTCACGAAAAAACACAGATTAAAAAGAAAATGAAACTATTTGATGTATATCCACTGTTCGATATCACCCCTGTAAAGGCCAAAGGCTGCTACGTTTGGGATTTGGCCGGAAAAAAATATCTCGATTTGTACGGAGGCCACGCGGTAATTTCCATTGGCCACAGCCACCCGCATTATGTCGAAAAAATAAAAAACCAGCTTTCCGACATCGGTTTTTACTCCAACTCAATTCAAAATCCGCTACAGCAGGAACTGGCCGAAAAACTAGGAAAACTATCAGGTTGCCCCGATTACCAGCTTTTTCTGTGCAACTCGGGCGCCGAGGCCAACGAAAATGCCATCAAACTGGCATCGTTTGTTACCGGAAGAAAGAAATTTATCAGTTTTACAAAAGGATTTCATGGACGTACCTCGGCAGCGGTGGCGCTGACCGACAACCCAAAAATTGTTGCACCGGTAAACGAAACTGAAAATGCCATTATTTTGCCTTTTAACGACAGTAAGGCAGTAAAAAATGAACTGGAAAAAGGCGATGTTGCAGCCGTGATTGTTGAAGGAATCCAGGGAATCGGCGGAATCAACATCCCTGAAATCAGCTTTTTAAACGATATCGAAACACTTGCAAAAAAATATGGCAGCCTGCTTATTCTCGACGAAATTCAGTCGGGCTACGGGCGCAGCGGGCGCTTTTTCGCTTTTCAGTATTCCAAAATCAAGCCCGGTATTATTACCATGGCCAAGGGGATGGGCAACGGTTTTCCGGTGGGCGGCATTTTGATTCAGCCCGAAATCCAACCCTGGTACGGCATGCTTGGAACCACTTTTGGTGGAAATCATCTGGCTTGTGCAGCAGGAATTGCAGTTCTCAATGTGATTGAACAGGAAAAACTGGTTGAAAATGCACTAAACGTGGGAAATTATCTCATGGGAAAATTGATGCAAATAAGCAACAATTTCCAGGTCAGGGGTTTAGGATTGATGATTGGGATAGAACTTCAATTCCCTGTAAAAGAACTGAGGCACCGTTTGCTTTTCGAACACGGTATTTTTACCGGATTTTCGGGGCAAAATATCATCCGGTTGTTGCCGCCACTTACGTTAAATTTCGCGCAGGCTGATAAATTTATTGAAGCATTTGCCAAAGTTTTTACCGATATTTCAGGAATTTAATAATAGAATCGTGTAACATGGAAAACAAGAAAATAGCAATTATTGGTGTTGGAAATATGGGCAGCGCAATTGCCATTGGTCTAATAAAATCGGGTTTTATGCAACCTTCCGACATCATTGTCACCGACAAAAAAGAGTCATCGCTGGCTGAAATGAAAAAACTCCGAGTAATGGTTGCTCTTGAAAACTTCGATGCGGCCAAAATAGCCGATGTTGTGCTTTTGGCCGTAAAACCGTATCATATTGCACAGGTAATCGAAGAAATTAAACCGGCGCTGAACCCTGAAAAAATTCTGATATCGATTGTTGCCGGTGTTGGAATCAACGAAATTGGCGAAATGGCCGGCAAAAATTTGCCCATTTTCAGGGTGATGCCAAACACAGCCATTGCTTTGCAGGAGTCGCTTACCTGTATTTCATCAAACGAAAACACAGGCCCGCATAAAAAATATGTCATCGAAATGTTCGATAAGCTTGGCAAAACCATCGAAATAGGCGAGGAACTGATGGCTGCGGCAACAGTGCTTTCGTCGTGCGGAATTGCTTATGCGCTGCGTTACATCAGGGCAGCCATGCAGGGAGGAATTGAAATTGGGTTTGGCGCCGAAATGGCACAGTTTATTACTGCTCAAACCGTGAAAGGCGCCACCGAACTGATTTTGCAGTCGGGCAACCACCCCGAACGTGAAATCGATAAAGTTACCACGCCAATGGG
This sequence comes from uncultured Prolixibacteraceae bacterium, assembly GCA_947085485.1. GTDB lineage: Bacteria > Bacteroidota > Bacteroidia > Bacteroidales > Prolixibacteraceae > Draconibacterium. Next base: position 16,170 of record CAMTWS010000167.1, on the reverse strand, counting down.
AGTTACAATTACAGGGCTGAATGAGATGGAGCACAGAGGTTTCAGTTCGTCGCTTATTCAGGGAGTAATGGCTTCATACAAAAAAATAGCTCCGGCAAAGAAATAGACTTCATGCATTTCAGGTATAAAAAAATAACGGTTAAAATAGGCAGCAATGTGTTGGCAAAACCCGATGGTACGCTCAATGTATCGCGGATTGCGCACCTTGTCGATCAGATAGCTCTTCTCCGGAAAAACGGGGTTGAAGTTGTTGTTGTTTCGTCGGGGGCAGTTGCTTCGGGACGGGCTGTTCTGGAACCGCTCAAAAAAACCGACGCCGTTTCGAAGCGCCAGATGTGGGCTGCCTTGGGACAGGTAAAATTAATCAGCCGCTACTCCGATTTTTTTGGCGAACATGGTTTGATTTGCGCGCAGGTTTTAACTACCAAGGAAAATTTTTCGAGCCGCGCGCACTACCTGAATATGAAAAATTGTTTTACCACGCTACTCGAAAACAAAGTCATCCCGATTGTAAACGAAAACGATACCATTTCAGTAACCGAACTGATGTTTACCGATAACGACGAACTTTCGGGATTGATTGCTTCCATGGTAAATTCAGATGCACTCATTCTGCTTAGCAATGTTGACGGGGTTTTTAGCGATCACCCAAAAAATATAGATGCAAAACTGATTGAGCAAATCGAAGTAAACGATAAAGAGCCCGAAAGTGGCATTTCGAGAGAACAATCGGGTTTCGGGCGCGGAGGAATGATTACAAAATTCCGAATTGCGCTAAAAGTAGCCGGCGACGGGATTGGCGTGCATGTAGCCAATGGTACCCGCGAAAACGTGCTGATTGATTTAATGGATTCACATAAAGATTTGAAACATACCTGGTTTGTGCCCAATAAAAAGGCATCGAGCGGCGTTAAAAAATGGATTGGCTATTCTGATGGCTTCGCAAAAGGCGAAGTTGTAATTAACGCAGGCGCCGCAAAAGCGCTCGATTCCGACAAAGCAGTTAGTTTGTTGCCTGTTGGAATTGTGAAGATTTCAAGTGAATTTAAAAAGGACGATTTAATCAGGATTGTTGACGAGTCAGGGAAAGTAATTGGTGTTGGAAAAGCAGGTTATGGTTCGGCCAAATTAGAAAGTGAAAAGTTGTCGGAAAAACAAAAACCGCTGATTCATTACGATTATTTGTATTTGGAAAACAGATAAAATCATGAAAATCGAAAAACAGTTAAAAAGCGTGCTCGAGGCTTCACGGAAATTGAACCTGGTTGAAGAACAAACTGTGAAAAACATTTTACTTGAACTGGCAAACCAGGCCCGGAAAAATTGCGAATTTATTCTGAGCGAAAATCAAAAAGATTTGGAAAGAATGGATTTGCAGGATCCAAAATTCGACCGTTTGAAACTTACCAAAGACAGAATAGAAGGAATCGCCTTGGATATTGAAAATGTTGCAAAACTGGAAAGCCCGATTGGAAAAATTTTAAAAGAAACAGTTCGTCCGAACGGATTGAAAATCACAAAAATTACTGTGCCGTTTGGTGTAATTGGAATTATTTACGAAGCCCGCCCCAATGTTACTTTCGATGTTTTTGCACTTTGCCTGAAATCGGGGAATGCCTGTGTTTTAAAAGGTGGCAGCGATGCCATTCACTCCAACCAGGCCATTGTTTCTGTTATTCAAAATGTTTTGGGGCAGTTCAATTTGGATGAAAATACAGTTGCACTTTTACCTGCCGGTCGCGAAGAAACCAACGAAATGCTGCGGGCACACGGTTACATTGATCTGATTATTCCGCGCGGAAGTCAGGCGTTAATCGATTTTGTACGCGAAAATGCCCGGATTCCTGTAATTGAAACCGGCGCCGGTATTTGCCACACTTATTTCGATGAATTTGGCGATGCCGAAAAAGGAGCTGAAATTGTTTTCAATGCCAAAACCCGCCGCCCATCGGTGTGCAACGCTCTCGACTGTTTAATTATCCACCAGTCGCGGTTAAGCGAATTACCGGCTTTTGCGAAAAAACTGGCCACCGAAAATGTGGCGATTTATGCCGATGAAAAATCATATAAATCAATTCAAGGAATTTATCCCGAAAACTTACTTTTCAAAGCAACCGAAGAATCGTTTGGCACCGAATTTCTATCGCTGAAAATGTCTGTAAAAACGGTTGCTTTGTTCGATGAGGCGATTGAGCATATCAACAAATTCAGCTCGAAACACAGCGAGGCGATTATTTCTGAAAGTGATGAAAACATTCAGAAATTCAGGAAAATGGTCGATGCTTCTTCAGTATATTCCAATGTTTCAACCGCTTTTACCGATGGCGCCCAATTTGGAATGGGGGCCGAAATTGGCATCAGCACGCAAAAACTGCACGCCCGCGGACCAATGGCTTTGGAAGAACTCACCAGTTACAAATGGATTGTGGAAGGCGACGGACAGGTTAGGCCGAAATAAACAGACAAAAAGTGTATATTTGTGTAAAATCGAAGATTATGGAAGCAGATATTTTATTAAATAAATTTCAAAACTTGCCGGAAAATGCAAGAAAGGAATTACTGGATTTTCTTGATTTTTTGTCATTGCGTTACGGGAAGAAACGAAAAGAAAAAAAAGGGGAATTTTCTTTTGACTGGAAAGGTGGATTAAAAGACCTCGATGAAACATCAGTCGGTCTGCAACACAAAGCTAATCTATGGCGATAAAATTTTTAATTGACACAAATGTTTTTCTTGAAATTCTTTTAAATCAGGAAAAGAAGGAATTGTGCAAATTGTATTTGAATAATAAATTTGAGACATATAATTCATTTGTAAATGATGTCCTTTTCAAAATAGAGGTCTTGTCAATACAAAAAATAAATTATTCGGAAATCACAAATATTGCAAATCAATTTAAACTTGATTTTGATGATGCTTATCAAGTAAAGGTGGCTGAAAACCGAAATTTGACAATTGCTACATTGGATAAAGATTTTGAAAAGGTCAGTCATTTTTATAAAATTGATTTTATTAGGTGAATTATAAATATTATCGGGAAAATATAATTTCAATTTAATTTTAATAAAGTTGGCAGAGGCTGAACTTCCGTCTTCTATCTTCCAACTTCAAACTTTTTAAAAATGAAACATTTTACTTCAGTTTACGATATTAAAGATTTACAAAAAGCGCTCGAAGTGGCGCGCGACGTAAAAAAGAACCCGTTTGCCTATCAGCATTTGGGAAAAAATAAAACCATGGTTTTGATATTTTTCAACTCGAGTTTGCGCACGCGGTTAAGTACCCAAAAAGCCGCTATGAACCTCGGAATGAATACCATGGTGCTAAATGTTGGTGAAGAGAGTTGGCAGATGGAGTCGGAGTTGGGCGTAGTAATGGACGGGGACAAGCCCGAACACCTGCTCGAAGCCATTCCGGTAATTGGTTCGTATTGCGACGTGATTGGTGTGCGTGCTTTTGCAAAATTCAAAAGCCGCGAGGATGATTATTCCGAAAAAATTCTCAACCAATTTATTCAGTATTCAGGTGTTCCGGTGGTAAGTATGGAGGGCGCCACCCGCCACCCGTTGCAAAGTTTTGCCGATTTGTTAACCATCGAAGAATACAAAACCAAAGAACGACCCAAAGTGGTATTAAGTTGGGCGCCGCACCCCAAAGCTTTGCCTCAGGCAGTGGCAAACTCATTTGTTGAGTGGATGAGCAAAACCGGTTACGATTTGGTGGTTACCCACCCCGAAGGGTACGAATTGGCACCCGAATTTATGGGCAACGTAAAAGTTGAATACAATCAAAACAAGGCATTCGAAGGCGCTGATTTTATTTATGCAAAAAACTGGTCGTCATATACAAGTTACGGGCAAATCCTTTCGAAAGACTTTGGCTGGACAGTGAACGAAGAAAAAATGGCGCTAACCAACAATGCCAAATTTATGCACTGTTTGCCGGTACGTCGCAACGTAATTGTAACCGACGGGGTAATCGACAGCAAAAATTCGATTGTTATTCCGCAGGCCGCCAACCGCGAAGTTACCGCGCAGGCAGTATTGAAAATGATTTTGGAAGAAAATTAAGAAATGCTAATTTTACAACAAGTATTGTTACAATGAAATCAATTACAATCGATATATCAGATAAGGCTTATAACGCATTCAGAGAATTGTTGGAAAAATTACCAAAGGGTAGTTTCAAAATATTAGATGACGACCCCGATGTTTTAACTGCTGAAGAAAAAAAAGTTTTTTATTCCATTCAGGAGAAAATAAACAAAGGTGACTTTAGCGATTTTGAAGACTGGGATAATGTGAAAGAAAGTATTTGATGTACACGCTGAAAATCCATAAAAAGGCGGTAAAATTTTTCAAATCACGAAGTATTTCAGAGAAAGGACTTATTAAAATCAAACTTAACCTGTTAAAGGAGAATCCGTACTCTCACCCTCAGCTTGATATTAAAAAGTTGAAAGGAAGTGAGGATGTTTTTAGGCTGAGAATAGGCAAAATCAGGATAATATATCAGATAAAACACGATGATTTATTAATTCTTGTTATCTCGGCAGGTGCACGGGGCGATGTTTATAAAAAGTAATGATGACAAAAAAAATACAAATCATTCCCGCTATCGATATAATTGACGGAAAGTGTGTCCGTCTTTCACAAGGCGACTACAGCCAGAAAACCATTTACAATGAAAATCCGCTGGAAGTAGCTAAAATGTTTGAAGCTGCCGGAATTCGCCGTTTGCACCTGGTCGATTTGGACGGGGCGAAGGCAAAACACATTGTCAATCATAAAATCCTAAAAGAAATCGCTGCCAAAACCAGTTTAGTAATAGATTTTGGCGGAGGTCTGAAATCGGATGAAGACATCGAAATTGCGTTTAATTCGGGCGCTGCAATGGTTACCGGTGGAAGTATTGCAGTTAAAGAAAGGGAAACTTTTTTGAAATGGCTCGGTAAATACGGAAGCGAAAAAATAATCCTCGGCGCCGATACAAAAGATGGAAATATTGCTGTTGGCGGCTGGCAGGAAACAACAGCACTACCTGTGATTGAATTCATTTCAGAATATCATAAAAAAGGAATTGTAAAAGTAATTTCGACCGACATCAGTCGCGATGGAATGTTATCGGGGCCAGCATTTGAGTTGTATTCAGAAATAATGAAAACATTACCGGAAGTTGAAATTATTGCCAGTGGCGGAATTGCCACCATGGGCGACATATTAAAATTAGATGAAATGGGGGTGCCCGGTGTAATTACAGGCAAAGCCATTTATGAAAACAGGATTTCACTCATGGAAATCGAAAAATATAACCTGTTTGGGTTATAAATTAATAATTAGCCAATTTTGGTTATATTTTGATAATTAGCCAATTTTGGTTATATTTGTCAGGTGAAATTGAAAAAACAAATAGCAGTTATTACCGCCGATGTGGTTGATTCTTCCTTTTTAAGCGAAGCCGATAAGAAGTTGTTTCAAGAAAAAATAGAAGGCTGCCAGGATAAAGGGATTTTACTTAAACCCCGATTTTATCGGGGTGACAGTTACCAGTTGGCTGTGAAACCTGAAATTGCATTGTTGCTGGCATTGAAATTCAGGGCTGAAATGAAACAATGGAAAGAAAAAAATGATATTCGGGTATCCATTGGAATTGGGGAAATTGCACATTGGAATGATGATGTTTTGTTGGCTAGCGGCACTGCGTTTGAACGCTCGGGTAAAAATCTTGACAAATTAAAAGAATTAGGACTGAGTATTATTATCGTTACCGGAAACCCGGAGTTAGATGATGAATTGGAGACCTATTGCTACATGGCCGATGAGTTCATCAAAAATCAAACTGGTGTGCAGGCCAACATGATTTCTCAAATGCTAAATGGAGTTCCTCAAATAGAGATTGCAAAAAGGCTCAACATCAGTCAACCTTCAGTAAGCAAATCACTAAAAGCAGCAAATTGGAGAATAGTGGAAAGATTTCTGAAAAGATATGAACGGATAATTCAAAATCATGATGCAACTACTTGAAAGCTATTTCTTACCCATGTTAACGGGACATTTGTGTGCCGATTTCTGGTTGCAGCCCACTTCATGGATACATCACAAAAAAAACAACGGATGGAAATCAGGTAAACTGCTAATCCATTCAATAATTGGTGCAATTCTTCCGGTTTTGTTTACGCTGCAAATAGGGTTGTGGTGGTTTGTGCCAATCATTTTCGTAACCCATTTTATTATCGATGCCATTAAAATGAGGTTCAAAGAAAGCATTGCAGCATTTTTGTCCGACCAGTTTTTTCATATTTCAGTTATAATCGTTTTGGCGCTGTTTCTTACTGAATCTGATAACCCTGAAGAGCATGTTGATTTTTGGATTTTTGCAGCAGGTTTTATTTTGGTGACAAACCCATTGGGGATTTTAACCGGAATGTTCCTGAAAACGGTTACAGAAAGCAAAAACACCCCCTCAAAATTGGATGCTTCGGCGTGGATTGGCATTCTGGAGCGTATATTAATAGTAACATTTATTTTGATCTCACAAGTGGCAGCAATCGGTTTTTTGGTTGCGGCCAAATCGATTTTCCGCTTTGGTGACACACAAAAAGAGGGAAACAAAAAGGCCGAATATTTTTTGCTCGGAACTTTAGTATCGTTTACAATAGCAGTTTTGGTTGGAATTTTAATAAAATATTTAGTTGGTTTATAGTTCATTCAATTACCAGGTCATATTAAAATTAAATGAAATGGGTTTGCCCATGGTATTTGCAGGCAAAGCCATTTATGAAAACAGAATAACTTTGAAAGAAATAGAAAAATATTTTAAAGCCCCTTCCAACTCCCCAAAGAGGGAGATTAGGAACAGGAGCTTTTTAAGTACTACAGGTTTTATTATAATCACTTAACGAACTCCTTCCCCTTTGGGGAAGGTTGGGAAGGGGCTTCTATGTTAGCAAAACGAATCATACCATGTTTGGATATCCGTAACGGGCAAACCGTTAAAGGGATAAATTTTGTGAATATCCAGGAGGTGGGCGACCCGGTTGAACTGGGAGCCAAATATGCTGCCGATGGCGCCGACGAGCTGGTTTTTCTGGATATTACCGCCACCCACGAAGGCCGGAAAACTTTTGTGGAATTGGTTAAACGGATTGCTGCGACTTTAAATATCCCGTTTACAGTTGGCGGCGGGATCAGCGAAATTGGCGATGCCGAAAAACTGCTGGGCGCGGGCGCCGACAAAATTTCAATTAACTCATCGGCAGTAAGAAACCCAAAATTGATTGACGAACTGGCGCTGAACTTCGGGAGCCAGTTTGTGGTGGTAGCCATCGATGCCCGGGGAGATGAAAATAATTACTGGACAGTTACCGTAAATGGTGGCCGTATTCCAACGGATAAAGAACTGTTTTCGTGGGCAAAAGAAGCTGAAGATCGGGGAGCCGGAGAAATCCTTTTTACATCGATGAACCACGATGGGACTAAAAACGGTTTCGCCAACGAACAACTGGCGCAAATGGCCGGTTCGTTAAAAATACCAATCATAGCTTCGGGTGGCGCCGGCAAAATGGAACATTTTGTTGAAGTATTTATGCATGGAAAAGCTGATGCCGGACTGGCGGCCAGCATTTTTCATTATAATGAAATCCCCATTCCGGTACTAAAAAGGTATTTAAAGGAAAACGGAATTATTGTCAGGTAGAATCATAACCGAATCATTAACTTTGCAGCAAAACAATTACAGATGAACGAATTCAAATATATTTCCCAAATTAATTTTGATAAGTTGGATGGACTGGTTCCGGCAGTTATTCAGGACAATGAAACCATGAAAGTTTTAATGGTAGGTTTTATGAACAGGGAAGCCGTTGAAAAAACGCTGGAATTAGGTAAAGTAACTTTTTTTAGCCGCACCAAAAATCGGTTGTGGACCAAAGGCGAAGAATCGGGAAATTTTCTGAATGCAGTTTCTATTTTAATCGATTGCGACGAAGATACGTTACTGATAAAGGCAAAGCCTGTGGGCCCCGCTTGTCACACCGGCGCTGATACCTGTTTCGATGAACCCAACTCCTCAGGCGATGTACAGTTTTTAAGTTACCTTCAGGATTTTATTGACAAACGAAAAAAAGAGATGCCACAAGGTTCATATACCACTTCGTTGTTTGAAAAAGGTACGCGAAAAATAGCGCAGAAAGTGGGGGAGGAGGCAGTGGAAACCATTATTGGCGCAATGGCCAACGACGACGAAAACTTTTTATACGAAGCCGGAGATTTACTTTATCACCTTATTGTATTGCTTTCTCACAAAGGATATCGCATTGAAGACATAGTTGGCGAATTGAGAAAACGGCACACTTAACTTTTTTGGTGAATTTTTCATACTGATTTTCAATGGGTTTTGTAAAACATGGTTATGTAACATAGTTTCACAACATAACTGTATAACATTCAATATTAAAACAGTACTGCTAGTCTTTTTAATCTTAAGTTGGTAGCTTTGTGTTAATTGTCTAACTTAAAAACCTTTTAGAATGGAAACCTTGATTGCATGTCCGACCAGCACCCTAACCATTTTGGCATGCCAAAAAATTGCAAAAACATTTAAGGAAAACATATATGAATTAAGCAGGATTCGAAAAGACTGGGATCCAGGATACGCTACTTCGATAAATGTGTGGGTGAACGACACCATCGAAAAATACTATATGGTGGATACTGATTCGGTTGATAATTCGAAATTTATGGAATGGCACGAAATTATGGTTGCCGGAATGCAGGGACTTAAAGTATTGCGCGCCTCAATTAAGGTGGATTTTAAAGAAAACAAGCAATTTTTAAAAAGTTTTTTTGAAAAACACGGTTACTGCGAGTTTTTTAGTAATGCTAAAAATGGCGACCATCTATGCTTGCACAAATTTTTAACCACTTTCGCCCAAAATCTCGACAACGAAACCCGTGAAAAAATAGTTTCGAAAAACACACCTGATTCTGTTATTACCAAGATTTTGGATAGTGCACAGCAGATAACCAAATTTACAAAATGTTTCGAGGCGCTCGAAGGCGACGCACACCTCAACCCTTACGGACAAAAGGAAGTTAGCGAAATTTATTCTACAATCCAGGATATTAGCCGCATTGCAATGGCTTACTACCAGTTCGACCCTGTAAAACGCGACCAGTTTAATTTTTATAAGGTGCTGACAAATCTGTAAAAGATGGAATAAACAGTTTGATATGTAATTTTTTAAAGTAGTCTGTAATTTTATGTACTCCTTAATCCTCTATATCTGATTCCATTTCTTCCTGATTGTCTTCATAAGGGTTTCTTCCGTTTGTAAAGATTGGATTCTCGTCCTTCGTATTTTTAACAGGAACAAATCCTTCTGGAATCATTGATTCTGCAGGAACATACGGGAAAACATCAATAATTGTGCTGACGGCAATGGCAGAAACTACATACGGAATTACGAGGAATGACAGACTTTCATCCAACCTATTCAAAGCTTCTTTTATATCGTCGGCCATAATAAGGTAGTAGGCACGTAACTTTTTTTCCTTTCCGGCCTCCTCGTCAACAGTAACCAGGTTAATAGTTGCTTTATACCACCATTCGCCCGATTCGTATTGAAACACCTCTGCTATTCGCGACTTTTTAATGTCAACAATTTGAAATTCACCCCCTTTTACAGTTTGCTGCATTTGGCGTATTATCCGCGTTTCGGCATCGGTATATGAAACTGCATCAAGCAGAAAATTCTCGGTTACAAGTTGTTCGTTCCCACTTCCTGAAACTTTTACGTATTTTACTTTGCTTTCGAACCAGGTCTGCATCATCGTTTTTTATTTTTTTAAATTGAGACGGCAAAAATAGGTTTATTCGTTTTACCCTTATCGAATTTGCTATAATTTCTTTTTTCAACTTTTCAACAAAAAAACCGGCCACTTTAAGGTGAACCGGTTTCCGATTTTCTAATCTAAAAAACTAAACTAACACAACTAATATTGACCATTTAATTTTTGGTGTATTATTCAATCCCGCCCTAAAATTTTATTTTTAATTGATTGATTTTTAAAAAAGCCCGCCTCGTTTGGCGGGCCTTTAACAGACAGCTACAGACATAAACGAAATGGGGATGTTTAATTGTAAGCGCTTTCTCCATGTTCGTACACATCGAGTCCTTCTTCTTCGATGCGTTTCGAAACACGCAAGCCGTTTGTGTATTTTAATATTGTAAACAGAATTAAAGCAGCGCCAATAGCCCAGGCAGCAACTGAAACTACTCCAATTGCCTGTGTGCCAAGTAAACCAAAGCCAAATCCATAGAGTACTCCCTGCGAAGTTGAAAAGAACCCAACCATTAAAGTTCCAAAAGCTCCACAAACACCGTGTACAGAGATAGCTCCTACCGGATCGTCAATTTTAACTACTTTATCAAAGAATTCAACTGACAGAACAACCAAAACGCCAGCCATTAACCCGATGACTAAAGCGCCCCCGGGCGAAACGGCATCGCAACCTGCAGTAATGGCAACCAAACCTGCCAGTGCGCCGTTCAATGTCATACTTAATGGTGGTTTTTTATATTTTAACCACATATACAACAGTGTTGACAAAGCGCCACCTGCCGCAGCAATGTTGGTTGTTACAAAAATCAGGGAAATGGCATTTGCATTTACCGTTCCGGCTGCTGCAAGTTGTGATCCGGGGTTAAATCCAAACCAGCCAATCCAAAGGATAAATACGCCCAATGATGCCATTGGCAGATTATGACCCGGAATTGCATTCACAGTTCCATCTTTGCTGTATTTACCCAAACGAGGACCAAGAATTAATGCGCCAACCATGGCACACCAACCGCCAACGGAGTGAACCACTGTTGAACCGGCAAAATCGTGGAACGGAATTGAAAGTTGTGACAACCAGCCACCACCCCAGGCCCAGTGTCCTGAAATCGGGTAGATAATCAACGTAATCATTGCACTGTAAACAAGGTATGCATTAAATTTTGTACGTTCGGCCATCGCTCCCGAAACGATAGTTGCAGCGGTTGCGGCAAACACAGTCTGGAAAATGAGGAAAGCCAAATCGGGCATATCGGTGCGGTATGTGTTCTTTGTAAATAAATCAAATCCTCCCCAGAACCCGTTTTTAGCGCCAAACATAATTCCAAAACCAATCATCCAAAATGCAATTGTGCCAATTACAAAATCCATCAGGTTTTTCATTAAAATGTTGGCAGAGTTCTTCGAACGGGTCAATCCTGCTTCAACCAGTGCAAAGCCGGCCTGCATAAAAAATACAAGTGCTGCCGCAATTAATACCCAAAGTGTGTTTATCGAAAATATAATTTCTTCCATGATTTTCGTTTTTTAATTGTTTGTTATTAATTGCTAAACTTCTTCACCTTTAATGTAGAGCGATTCATCACCTTTTTCACCAGTCCTGATTCGATATGATTCGATCAGGTCGGATATGAAAATTTTTCCATCGCCAACTTCGCCTGTTTTTGCACTCGACAAAAGACATTTTATAGTTTTATCCACATTCTTGTCGCGAACGACTATGGTAAGCATTGTGCGCTCGATAGTACTAGTATCGTAAGCAACTCCGCGGTAAATCCTTGCTTCGTGCGTTTTCCCTATTCCACGCACATTCCAGTATGAGAAGAATTCGATTTGTATTTCTTTCAAGGCTTTTTTAACATCTTCGAACTTTGTTTTTCTAATGATTGCTTCAATCTTTTTCATGATATATTATTTTTTTTATTTGATAAATTACAGTGAGATAACTACTTTAAAGAGTTTACATCACTTTTTTTTGAGTTAAAAGTCACCGGAAAAGAAAAAAGGGACTTTGTAATAAGTTAGAAATTGATATCTAACTGAGTAGTAAATGTGTTTTTGTTCTTATCGGTTGAATTATACAATGTATTGCTGTCGTTGTATATGTTGTATCCAAAAATTACCGACACATTTGAAGAGAAATTCCAGGAGAAACCAACGTTTAACGATCCAAGATAGTTGTTGCCTCCCTGATAATCTACCGCAAGCCAAAGTTTATCAGATATTTCTTTCATAGGCCGATCCCATGAAGCCAATATTCCTGAATTTGCTTTGGCTCCTTTGCTGTCTAAAAGAAGTTCTTCATTTCCCATATAGTAACCAAATGAAAACCGACCTGCAACAGGTAGCGTTTTGGCCAAAACACCATAAATAATATTGTAATTGGTCAAATTGCTCTTTGTCCCAAAATTATATCCTCCAATAGCAATTGCCGGACAATTTTTGAATATTGACCCTTCAGCGAATCCAGCTTTAGCATTAAAATACATTGGATGTTTATCGTAAACTTTGTCGCCCATTGACATATAATCAGCGCCGACTTCAAATTGGAATTTTTTAATCTGCAAAGCGCCCACTGTAAATCCGAGGGCGTAAATAGATGCTCCACGTACACCATCAGCATTCGAAGTGCGGATGTAGTTGTCTATTCCAAAGTGCATAGTTTTAAAAGTCTGGAAGTCCGCAGAAGGAATCCAGATGATAGTAGAGGGTGTTGCTTTGGAAATACTGATTGTCATTAACAGGGCAACCAATGATAATAAAACTGGTTTTGTTACACTTTTTAAATCGGTGAAGTGGATAACCGGACCGGAAGTGATTTTCTTTTTCATAATCGTAATTTTTAAAAGTTAATTTTTAATTGTTTTTCTTTCTTATTTATTATTTTCAAAAAATGATATAATTTATTTTGACCCCTATAAAAACTTAGTATATGTTTTAAAAAATATGTTTTAAATTAATTGAACCCTATTAAATATTATATGTTGGTTCAAAAATATGTATGTTTTATAACACAGGGCATAATTTTGAATCGGATTTATGTATCTGTTAACAAATTTTTAATGTTCGATGGTGTTTTGTTTGCAAAATGACATTAAATGATGTTAATAATATCAAAATAATAGAATCTATTACTAATTGCAAGCAAATATCCAGCAATGGTTTTAAAAATTTATAATCATTCGTCAAGCATTATTTTTCTAATTTTGCGACCATGCTTTATTATTGTTCATGTTGAATGAATTCTTCGGGTTATTGAAAATGAAAAAGATACTGATAGTTTTTTTCAAATATTTTTTGTTTTGGCTGTTTTACTTTCTGTTGTCAAAAATTATTTTTTTGATATATAATTTTAATCTGTCAGGTTCATTAACATTTGCCGAAATCACCGGTATCTTCTTTCACGGAATAAAAATGGATATATCGTTGGTAAGTTATCTAATGGTGTTTCCCGGGATTGTGCTTTCGTTTTCATTTTTATGCACGCCTAAGGTATTGGGCAATATTTTTAAAATCTACACCTATCTTCTTCTCTTTATAATTACATTCATCAATATTCTTGATCTTGGGTTATACCCTCACTGGGGTACCCGTGTCGGAATTTCGGCATTCGATTATGTTGGCGATCCGCAGGGATTTTTTTCGAGCATCATGTTAAAGGATATTTTTGCAGCAATTGCTGTAATTTTATTCTATGTCATTTTATTTCTATGGCTTTTTAACCGGTTTTTAAAAAAAAGCATTATTGTTGCAGCTCATCAAGAATGGTATTATTCTCCTGTAATGCTGTTAATCACAGCGTTTTTAATTATCCCAATCCGGGGCGGACTTGGAACTTCGCCCATTAATTTAAGCACGGTTTCCTTTAGCAGTAAATTATATGTAAATCAGTCAGCATATAATTTTATGTGGAATTTCTTTAAAACCGTTGAACGTAAAAAGGCAATGGTAAATCCCTGCAATTATTCCGACAAAGAACAAGCCTGCAAAAAATTTGATTTGGTTGAAAGCCTGCGTGAAAACTCAGATTCCCTGATAATTGACATCGATACCGCCAATTTGCCAAATGTTGTACTTATCATTCTCGAAAGTTTTTCGAACAAGGTAATCTCGTCGTTTGGCGGGAAGTATGGTGTTTGTCCGAACCTCGACTCGATTTGTGCCGATGCAATTATATTCCCGTCATTTTATGCAAGCGGCAACCGGTCCGACAGGGGAATGGCGGCAATCCTGGGCGCTTATCCTTCGCTGCTTTCTCAATCGATCATCAATTATCCCGAAAAATCGCATAAATTGACAATGATATCAGATTATTTTAACCGGAATGGCTATTGGTCTTCTTTTTACTACGGTGGCGACATTGATTTTTATAACCTGAAATCATTTGTTCTTCAGGGCGAATACAATGATATTGTTGGTCAGCGTGATTTCCCCAAAGAAGTAAAGAACATGAGTAGCTGGGGAGCCCCTGACGGTTATCTTTTTGAGCGTGTTTTGAAAGAGATAAATAAACCACAACCTTTTTTTACCGTTGTTTACACGTTAAGCAGCCATGCTCCTTATGATGTTCCGGCACAAATGATAAAAGGAAATAGTAAAGAGGAAAAATATTTAAACTCCGTGGCATACGCCGACAGTTGTCTTGGTGATTTTATAAGGGAATTCAAAAAAACAAAGTACTGGGATAATTCATTGGTAATAATCACATCCGACCACGGAGCTTTGGAACCCGGCCCCACCGAAATTATCGAACCTGCAACTTATCGGATCCCATTAATCTGGACGGGGGGCATTGTAAAAAAACCGGGTACAATCAATAAAATTGGCGGACAACCCGATTTAATACCAACACTGGTGAAGCAGTTCGGGTGGAAATTGGATCCCTGGTTATTTGGGCACGACCTGCTTTCAACTCCGTCGTATGCTTTTTACATGTGCGACTCAGGTTGGGGATATGTTTCCGAAGAAGGGGAGTATTTTTATGATCAGGGTACTTCGAAATTTAAAAGCTTTATGACCATTGGAAATGAAAAGCCCGATTTTGATTTTGCCAAAGCCTATCTTCAGGTTTTGCACGATGATTTTCTTTCAAAATAACGAAAATCACTCCAGGGATTTTAATTTGACTTGTAATCGTCAACTTTAACTGTAAACATTCTGCCGCGGTTTCTTTCTATCGTTTGGGTAAAAATCACAACAGGTTGTCCGGTATCGACCAAACTGAGCGGAACACTGTATCTAAATGAAATATGCTCCCCGGCAGCTATTTTTTCTTTACCTGTAATCTGAAACAGAGGAGTGGTTAAAGTTTCGATTTTATTTTGCATAAAACCAATGGCAGGCACCGAAGGATGGTTGAATTCAATGGCATGATCGAATTCGTTGGTTAATGTTATTGCAAGGGTTAATGTGTCATTTTTCAGGATTCCACCATTGTTTGTCAGGGCAAGATGTTTTAATGACTGAAACTTCGGTGTAACTATTAATCTTGCTTTTCTTCCATTTGTGAGCGTTATATTATTTGTGGTGTCCATTCGGTCGGGAATGTAAACAAAAAGCGGTAAACCTTCCCCGGCAGTTTCTTCGTCCCAAAGATCGTACTGGCAGTAACGATACCATGGCGCTGCCATGTGTATAACCGGATCGCCGGTATAAAACTGATAGATTCCGGGAAAGGCGAAATTATTGAAAGATGCTACTTTTTTACCGTCGGCCATCTTTTTTATCTCTTCTGCCGCAGATTTATGGTTGTAAAAAGAGATTTTAACCTGGCCATAATTGGGGAGAAAATCGGCGGCGAGATAAAAGCGGAAAATGAAGAAAAGTACAACAACAGGAAGCGCCAATCGTTCGAACCATTTTTTCATTGCCTGATTGTTCGAGATAATCGGGTATGCCGCAATCATCAGCAATGGCGTAATGGCAGTTGTATAATGGGCCTCGATGCGGTTTTTAAAACTCATGATAAAAAAGAAAATATAGAAACCCAAAATACTGAAGATGATCGCTTTTTTAAATGGATCGCCATTTATCCTGAATTTTATTAAACTGTAGAACACAATTAACCCCGTTAGCGGCCCTGCAACCAGTAACTGACTGGAAATGTTGTTTTGCACAGTCCAAAACCTCAACGGCTTTGTGCGATCGCTTAAATGATATTTAAACGTTGGAAAATGATTATCGATTTGCCATAAAATGTGCGGCATTAATAAAACTATGGCGCCAATTACTGTTATCCAGAAATATTTATTCTTTAATAACTTTAAGTTCGACAACACGATAAATCCCAAAGCCACAAAACCATGATACTTGCTGTAAATCATTGCTGCGG
>CAMTWS010000166.1:0-3350 GCA_947085485.1 uncultured Prolixibacteraceae bacterium | reverse complement strand
TTTCATTTGCCTGGCCAGAGAATGCATAAATTCAAGATAACTCATGTAATTCTGAACCGCATTATCATATCTCAAATTTTTGAAATTATCAATTCCGGAGTCTTCAAATCTTCCAGAACTTAAAGCATTTATCACCCGAAAATCAAGAATCAGTGCTGGAAATGATTCAACATTTATTCTTCGGAAATATAAAATCTTTGAAAGTGTTGAAAAGCCTAATCCTTTTGTTGTTTTCAGTAATTCTTGAATGTCACTTAAATAAATGTGTTTGTTTTTTTCAAGTTCCTTGAGTTTATCCATAAACGAATTGAAATTTTCTGGTTTCAGAAAGTTGTCTATGTTTTTCCCCCTTCCTTTTGTTGGATAACCCCACATCAGCACTTTTAAAACGTGTTCCTCAATATTCCAATATAAACGAAGTAATTCGTTTCTGGAAATTGTAATTGTCTCGTTTTTATTAAAAATATTATTGATTGTTTGAAATTGCTCAGAAGCATTCCAAATGTCAAACTTTACATCAAATGCCTGATAATCAGTTGGCATTTGTTGAATTAATTTTTCAAAATCAGTAATTCTCATATTTATTGTTGTTTTAAAATTAGTTTTATTTCTACTCGCTTCAATTTCAGCATTAATTGTACAATTGTTATAATTTTCTTAGCAAATAACTCGTAACCGCTTCCCAGTCCTTAAATCTTTCAGAGCCAAAAAGTATTAGTTCACCGTCGAACTCTATTGCGCCATTTTTCTCCCTGTCATCAATCAGAAAATCACCTTTATTCAAATTTTTATGATGTGATATGATTAGCTTTTTATAAAATACACTTTCTTGTTCAGCGCCAAAATATTTCTGAATCCAGATTGCCTTATCCGACCAGGCAGATGGATTTTTCCACGGTGCAGTTGACAATACAAAAAGGTCAAAGTGTTTATGTAATTTTTTAACTGACTTAATCGCACCTTCCATTGAGTCCATTAATCCAAAGATACCGGGAACATTATCTAATCTCCCTTCATACTCTTGTTTAATGTGCTCAGGCAGGCGGTCTATCCCAGTTTGGAAGTTCACAAGAACATTATCCATATCAATATAAACTATTCTTTTCGCCATAATTTCAAGTTATAATACGTGTAATTCATTTTATCAGAAACGGTTTGTGGTTTTAATGCTGTTCTTTTAAGAATCCTCCAGACATTTCGATATAATCAAGCATTATCCCAACTATCTTTTCAAGTTTGTCATATTCAATCAAAATCTTACAACTTTTTAAATGATTATATATTGACTTCTCAATTTCTCTTTCGTAAATCCAACCTCTTAAACCAATTTCATCATTCCAACAAATCCGAAATCCGTTGTCAATCTCATCCCAAATACTCTCCGGCAAAGCAAAGTCTATTCGATTGAATACGGCATTTTTGACTTTTTGAGGGTCAATCTCTCCTTTATTTGAAAATCGAATAGATTTTGCCATTTCCATTTATTTGAAAGTCACTTTCCCTTTTGTCTGTCCAAAATTGCTTTCCACTTTTAAAACTGCCTTGTTGTAATTGGCATATTCGTTACAATACCGCGTTTCGATGCAATACCTGGTTAATTTAATATCTCTGGCTTGGTTAATTTGGTATAGGTTTGGCGCTTTTCGGGTAATTTCAACTTCGTAACTGCCTTCATCAATTCGCACCGGTTTCAGGATAAATGTTGCTTCCTCAACTTCGCCCGACTTTGTTAATACTTTGGTTCCCTGATCGGGCATAATTATTTCGTAAAACTGGACGACTTCACAATTAGCAGGTGCTGCAATTGGTACTTCCGTGTAAAAAGGGTTCAGAATAAACGGTGTAAGATAAATCAGGAGTAAAATCATTTTTCAGGTTTTAATTTTAAACAAATGTAATCTTTCAGTATGCCAAAACGTGTCCCCCTTTTTATTATGTATAATTTTTTTGCGCTTCATCCAACATTTGACGCATTTCATCTTTTAACCTCAGTGGACTGATTACGTGCGACTGGTTGGCCATCATCAAAAGGCGTTGGGTAAACTCGTAATTTATTACAACTTTTACTGAAACAATGGTTTCTCTGGCGGTTTCTGATTCTATTTTTTGTGATGGGTGCAGTGGCAGCGATTTCAACAAATTACCGAGGTAAGGGTGGCAGCTCAGTATAATTTGCTCCGGCTTGTCGTCGAGCGAAGCATGTATCCCGATAACATTTTTAAAAAGCCCGGCAATTTTCTGTTTTTCAGTATTTTTAAAAGTGTTACCGGTGGACGAAAAATTACCAATACGGTCAAGTCCGAATGTTTTGATATTGTTGCTGTTAACTTCAACCCCGATAATGTACCACCGGTTCAAATATTCGCGCAGCAGGTACGGTTGAAACCTGAATTCCTTTTCGGTTTCGGCATCGAACCGTTTGTGTACCAGCAACAACTCGCGGCGGTTGAGAACTGCGAGCGCAAGCCCGTGCATAAAACCTGAGCCTTTAAACGTGTGAAAGTCCTCAAAATTGAGTATCTCCGAAATATCTAACCCTTTTTTCAGGTATGCTGTCAGCAGTTCGGTGTTTTGCGAAAATTCGAGCAGTTTTAAAAAATAGGGAAAAGCTGTTTGCCCCGATTCGAGAAAATAACCCCGTTGTATTGCTGAATAGTGGATTTCGAGGCCAAATTCAAACCGCAGGCTTTCAATATCGCGTTTGAGTTGCCGTTCGGAAAGTTTTAACCCCTGTTCTTCCAATTTGTCAATAATTCCAGTAACCGATGGAAATTTGGAACGGTTAAGTTGCTCAATGATAATGGTGTAGCGTTTTATTTTGGCTTGATATGACATGATTTTATTGTGTGTTTAAGCAGATTGTTTTCAGATTTTCAATTTTGTATTTGCCTACTTTATTGATGGCAGCATTGAATTTATCCGGGATTTCCATGTTGCAGCACATTTTTATTGTATTTGTTTTCCAGAATTATTTTATGCAATGAACAACGAAATAGGGTTATTTGTAAAACTTCAATACACACCAGATTACTAAATTGCAAGTTGCCTGATTCTTTTTTCCACAGTTCCTTTTTCGCCAAGCCTGATGATTCTTAAAATAAGTTTTGCCGCAAACCCCGGATTAATTATTAAACCTGCTTTTTTGGCGATTTTTTCATCTCTGGTTTCGATTAAGATTCTGATGCTGTTTTCAGGGGTTGTTGAAATAACTTTTGCAAATTTCCAGGCGCCGTCGCGGGCAAGTTTCATACTAAAATCAACCAGAAAATCGTCAGCCTTATTTGTTTTTTGGTAACTAATCAATGTCAAATTTACAAAAATCAACCGTTACTAACAATTCTGCCTGTCCT
>CAMTWS010000165.1:0-5654 GCA_947085485.1 uncultured Prolixibacteraceae bacterium | reverse complement strand
GTTCAGACGTGTGCTCTTCCTATCTAAATTAGGGTAAGCGATTTTTATTGCTTCCCCTTTATTTTTTTCAACAAAACACGA
This sequence comes from uncultured Prolixibacteraceae bacterium, assembly GCA_947085485.1. Classification (GTDB taxonomy): domain Bacteria; phylum Bacteroidota; class Bacteroidia; order Bacteroidales; family Prolixibacteraceae; genus Draconibacterium. The sequence goes on along the minus strand of CAMTWS010000165.1, from coordinate 5,573 downwards.
AAAAACATCAACCAAAAACCCTGATTTATGATTAAGTTTGAAACCATTTATGGGGCAATCAATACCATCCGGAAATATATAACTCAATGAGAATTCAATATTGTTCTGATTTGCACCTTGAATTTAAGGAAAACCGCAAATATATTGAAACGAACATGTTAAATATATGTGGAGATGTTTTGATTTTAGCCGGCGACATTGTGCCCCTGCATGATCAATTTCTAAACAATTCATTTTTCAGTTTTATCTCGAACAACTACGCGCAGGTGTTTTGGGTGACAGGAAACCATGAGTATTATCACAAGGATATTTCTGAATATAACAGGCCTTTTAATATTCAGGTTGGCAGCAATATCAATATTGTAAACAATGTTGCATTGCAATATGGTGGCATTAATTTCATTTTTAGCACCTTATGGTCGAAGATAAGTAAGGGAAATTCGAAAATTGTAGAGCAAAGTATAGCTGATTTTAAATGTATTACCAACAATCACAAAGAATTTAATGCTTCCGATTTTAACCATCTCCATGAAGAGAGTTTACTTTTTATCAATCAATCGTTAAGTGGCGGAAATAACACGACAGTTGTTGTAACACATCATCTGCCGTCGGGTTTGTGCAATTCGGCTGTTCACAGGGACAGCCCGGTAAACGAAGCATTTTGTGCCGATTTAACCCAATTTATCGAAGAAAGCAACATCAATTTCTGGATATACGGGCATAGCCATTTTAACCAAAAACCCTTGTTCATTGGAAATACGTTAATGCTGACAAATCAACTTGGGTACGTTCAATTAAACGAACACGGAACCTTCAGGCAAAATGCTTATTTTACAGTTTAATAACCGGTTACATTACGTTGCTATCCTGAAATCTGTTTTTATTTTATTTTGGTATTCGGGAACCGCCGACAGAACTTTCTTTAGCAAATGTATCTCCATGTCATTCAACTTTCTTATGTTCAGCAAGTTCGACAAAGGAATTTTATTATCCGACAAATCTGCCTGGGTCCTGAAACGCAACGACATTAGAAAATTATAGGCAAAAACAATTTCATCAACAGTATTCTCATTTATAATTTTCCTTTCTTTCAGCGCCATCAGCCTTTCTATTGTATTGGAACACCTGATATGGTTTTGAAGCGCATAAGTTCGGGCAAACATGGTAATAGTAACCATTGCGCCCTTAAGGTCAATGATATCGGCATTCCTGTCAGAAAGGATTTTCCCCGAAGAAAGATGCTGGTTCCTGGTGTTGTATGTATTAAAGGCAAGATGGTACAGAAATAATGGATTGTTAATAATTGAGATTTCAATAGTTTCCCTAAGCTTTTCGGTTATTGTATCATCTCCGTAAACGATCCTGTAATCAAAAAATATGGTAGCGTCAAGCAAGTTTTGCGGTTCGGGGGCTGAAATCCATTTGTCGAAATTCCTTTCCCAGGCGCCAATTGGTTTGCACCATTGGGGATTCTTCGCCATGATGTTCCCGCTGCAAAACGAATAGCCGGTATAGTTTAATGAATTACAAACTATTTCTCCAAGTTTTATGAAATACCCGTTCACATCATTTTCTTTATCTTTTGCAACATCTTCATAAATAATAGCATTATCCTGATCGGTAAATAATGTTTCTTCTTTTCTCCCTTCGCTTCCCACACAAATAAAAGAGAAATTGACCGGCGGTTGTCCGATTTCTTCAATCGCCAGCTCGATGCTCCTTCTGATTACAGCATCTGAAAAACCGGTCGAAATGGTTGAAATATATCCCACAGGCATTCTGCAATGAATAAGGGGTTTCAGTATCTTCATAAAGTTATTGTAACATTGCAGCAGCGCATCGGTTGTTTGTGCTTTTTTAATGTCGGAGAGATAGAACGACAGTGAATTTATAAGCGCCTTATAAATGTCGCCATGTTTGACCAGGCCTGTTATTTCGCCCGATTCGTTTTTCACCGCCAGATGGTTTATTTTGTTTTCTTCACAAATTCGGATCGCATCCAAAACCGAAGTATTTTCTGAAACAGAAATAACAGGGGAACTCATTATCAGATAAGCAGGATTGTCAAGTTTAAGGTTCAGCGAAATAACTCTTTTCTGAATATCGGCATTGGTAATAATTCCCAGGTATTCCTTTTTGTTTTTTGCCAGAAATAAACTATCCGTTTTCCTCTTCCACAATAAATGGGTTACATCGCCAATAGTAGCATCGGCATCGAGTGTATTTATGGCATTTAAATGTACCTTGACCGGTTGGGCCAACACGAAATCATTTGCTTTAAGCGATGCAATTACATTGTTGGTTTCTTTTTTGTCGTTTTCCGCCGATGTAATATCCTCAATAATCCCGTCACAAATCAAATAATCCGAATTTTCAATGCTAAACAGTACGAGCGAAACAGCAACAATCGAACAGTCTTTGTTCCTGTTATATATTTTAAGCGCTTTATTTTTTATATAGCCGTCTGCCATCAGGCTTTTTCTTAGATTTTTCCTATCCGCGGCATCGGCAAACAACCTGAAAATATTTACCTCCGAAAGTTCCTCAAAATTATCAAATCCCAAAATCCTGATTGCCGTTTCGTTGGCATAAATAAACTTCCCTTTGGCGTCGATCCGGACTTTAAAAAAGCCAAAGTTTAAAGTGTTGATCAATTTTTGATATTCCAGGTTGGAAGGGTTCAGGTTGCGGTCGATGCTTAGGTCTTTAACAATTATGATATTGACCGTTTTGCCATAAAACCCGGCGACTGTCGAGGTGGCCAAAACCTCAACAAACCCTCCGTTCTTTTTCATCAGGTTTAGTTCAAATTGCCCTTCCTTTATGATATTTTTCGAAAATGAATCGACTAAATCCTTATTGTTGTTATTGCTTATTATTTCATTTAAAGAGAGATTAACGAGGTCGGCGCTTTCATAACCTGTCATTTTACTGATTACATTATTTGAGAAACTGATTTTCCCGTCATTCACCATTATCAGCCCTTCAGTTGCCGCTTCAACAAGCGTCCGGAATTTTTCTTTCGATTCGTGCAATTCGTTTTCTACCTGTACCCTTTTGCGTTCAATGTTCAGGCTTTGTTTTAAAAGATACAAAAGCAACAAAGCAATGGTTAACGAAATGCCAACCGATATCCATACCATTTTTTTTGTCAATGCCGATATCTCTTTTTTAACATCTTCAATATAAATGCCTGTCCCGACCACCCAGTTCCATGGTTTGAAAATCCGGACGTAAGACAACTTGGGGACAATATGCAACGAATCGTCTTTCCACTGCCACATATAATCAACATAACCATGTTCCAATTTTTTGACAGTCGTTACAAATTCAACAAACAGTTTTTTTCCATGTGCATCGGTGAAAGAGGTTAAATCTTTGCCGTTCAGGTCTTCCCTGAAAGGGTGCATAATCATTTTTGGGGTCATGTCGGTAATCCAAAAATAATCTTTGTTTTCCTCGCCGTATCGCAGGTATTGAATCCTTGTCAGGGCAATTTTCTGGGCTTCTTCACGCGTTAATAATCCTTCTCTTTCATCGTTTTCATATTTTAACAGAAAACTCCATACCGAATTGGTCAATTCTTTAATCATTTCCCTCTTTCCATTCATGATACTCTGCTGATAACGGGGGATAATAATCAAGAATATTGTAAGGATAAACAACAAAATCGACAAGGTTGCCGGAAGTATTATTTTAAAATTGAATTTTTTCATCCTTCATTGAATGATTAATACACAAAAATAAAACAATACAAATAAAATGTTCTGCAAACCTGATCAAAATCCTAAAAACCCTGTTTCCAAATCACTAATTTTGAGCAAAATCAATAAAACAATTACCATGGCCAAAATCAGCAGAATTGATGCTTTGGATTATCATCAAAAAGGACGACCCGGTAAAATTGAAGTTGTTCCGACAAAACCACACAGTACACAGTATGATTTATCGCTGGCTTACACACCCGGTGTTGCAGAGCCCTGTCTGGAAATTCATAAAAACCCCGATGACGCATACAAATACACATCGAAAGGAAACCTTGTGGCTGTAATTTCAAACGGCACAGCGGTGCTTGGCTTGGGAGATATCGGGGCATTGGCGGGTAAACCTGTTATGGAGGGCAAAGGGTTGCTTTTTAAGATTTTTGCCGACATCGATGTTTTTGATATAGAGGTGAATGAAAAAGACCCCGGGAAATTAATCGAAGTTATAAAGGCAATTGCCCCAACATTTGGAGGGATTAACCTGGAAGACATTAAAGCGCCCGAATGTTTTGAGATTGAAGAAGCACTGAAAAAAGAGCTTGATATTCCGGTTTTTCATGACGACCAGCACGGAACGGCAATTATTTCGGCAGCCGGTTTAATTAACGCGCTCGAGCTCAACGGTAAGAAAATTGAAGATATTAAAGTTGTGGTGAATGGCGCCGGCGCTTCGGCCGTATCGTGTACCAGGTTGTTCATCACCATGGGTGTCAAACCCGGAAATGTTGTAATGATTGACAGTCGCGGCGTGCTAAACAGAGAGCGCACCGACCTGAATAAAATAAAACAACAGTTTGTAACCGAACGAAAAATAAATACGCTTGAGGAAGCTTTTGTTGATGCCGATGTTTTTTTGGGCCTCTCGGTTGGGAATGTGGTTTCGAAAAAAATGGTACAGTCGATGGCAAAAGACCCAATAGTTTTTGCCATGGCCAACCCAAATCCTGAAATAAGTTACGAAGATGCCACCGCTGCGCGTGCAGACATTATTATGGCCACCGGACGGAGCGACTACCCCAACCAGGTTAATAATGTACTGGGATTCCCGTTTATTTTCAGGGGCGCCCTCGACGTTCGGGCAACCACCATCAACGAAGAAATGAAAATTGCAGCCTCTCAGGCATTGGCTTCGCTCGCAAGGGAATATGTCCCCGACATGGTTGCAAAAGCCTACAACCTGCAAAATATTGTATTTGGTAAAGAATATATTATCCCAAAACCACTCGACCCGCGGTTAATAACCACAGTATCGGTTGCCGTGGCCAAAGCCGCAATTAAAACCGGTGTTGCCCGAAAAATTATTAACGACTGGCCGGCCTATAAACAGGGACTTTCAGAGCGGCTTGGTTTCGATAATCAGTTAGTAGTGTCTATCAGGCAAAAGGCCCGGCAAAATCCTAAAAGTATTGTTTTTGCTGAGGGTAATAATTTCAAAATTTTAAAAGCTGCACAGTTTGTCAGCCGCGAAAAGATCGCAAAACCAATTTTGCTCGGAAATGAAGAAGAAATCCGGGAGATTATCAGCAAAAATCAACTTGAACTTGAAGGTGTGCCAATTATCGATCTTTACAAAAACGTTTCTGTCGAAAAAAGGGAGCTTTTTGCCAACATTTTATACGAAAAAAGGAAACGCAAGGGAATGACTTATGATGAAGCGTTCGAAAAAATGTTCAATCGCGATTATTTCGGCGCGATGATGGTTGAAACCGGCGAAGCCGATGCATTTATTTCGGGGTTTACCAGAAGATATGCCGACACAATTCGCCCAGCCCTGCAGGTAATTGGCGTTAAGGAGGAGTTTAACCACAT
>CAMTWS010000164.1:0-15983 GCA_947085485.1 uncultured Prolixibacteraceae bacterium | reverse complement strand
GCAAACGTTTCAACATTATTTACGTTGGTAGGTTTTCCCATATAGCCCGAAACGGAGGGAAACGGAGGTTTAACGGTAGGTTCGCCGCGCAAACCTTCCATCGAATGAATCAGCGCTGTTTCTTCTCCGCAAACAAAAGCGCCGGCGCCGTAACGCAATTCAATTTTAAAACCAAAACCTGTTCCAAGTATGTCATTCCCCAACAGTCCATATTCCTCGGCTTGTTTTATTGCAATTTTTAACCTTTCGATAGCCAATGGGTATTCAGCGCGGATGTACACCAACCCGTAATTTGAACCAATACAATAGCCACAAATTACCATGGCCTCAATAACCGAGTGCGGGTCGCCTTCTAAAATCGAGCGATCCATAAAAGCTCCCGGGTCGCCTTCATCGGCATTGCAAACCACGTATTTTTGGCTGGCTTCCACATTTTTTGTAATCTCCCATTTCAACCCCGTTGGGAAACCGCCGCCACCACGGCCGCGCAAACCAGATTCTTTGATTTCATTGATTACCTCGCCGGGCGTCAATTCTGTCAAACATTTTCCAAGCGCCTGGTAACCATCGCGGCCTATATATTCTTCAATATTTTCGGGATTGATAAAGCCACAATTGCGCAGCGCAATCCGGATCTGTTTTTTGTAAAAATCCATCCCTTTCGATTCGCTGATCCTTTCGCCTGTGTTTGGGTCTTTAAAAAGTAATCGCTGAACCTGGCGCCCTTTCATCACATGTTCTTTTACAATTTCTTCGGCATCGGCAGGGGTAACACTTACATAAAAAGTATTATCGGGCAATACTTTTACAATTGGCCCTTTCTCGCAGAAACCAAAACAACCGGTAAATACCACCTGAACTTCATCTTCCAAACCAAATTCACCTAAAAAATAGTTCAGTTTTTCTTTGATTTTATTGCTTTCAGATGCTTTACACCCGGTTCCTCCACAAATGAGGATGTGCATTCTGTAATCGGTCATATTTTTGAGTTTAATTTTTAAAGTTCAATGTTTAAAGCAAGAGGCTTAAAAAATTCGATTTTTATTCGTCAATTGTTTTAAAAGTAATCGGGATAATCCCATCTATCAATTCGCCTTTTTTAATGTAGGTATCAATAATCTCTTCGGCTTTATTTTTTGTAACAAACCCAAAAACAACGGGTTCTCTGTCAGGCAATATAACCTCAACCGTTGGCTCTGCATAACAATAACCCATACAGCCGGTTTGTGTAACAACGGCGTCAACGGCCTGCTGTTCCAACTCTTCGACAAAATATTTCATGATTTCTTTGGCGCCGGAGGCAATTCCACAGGTTGCCATTCCAACTTTAACCTGTACCATTAATTCGGGGGTTTCACTATTTTGGCGAAGTTTTATTTTCGACTGTACCTCATCTTTTATTCTTTTAAGATCGGCCAATGATGTAATTTTTGACATGGTTTCGTAATTGTATTTTAAACTGGTTATTGAATTTCGTTTATGTTGTTTTTTATTAAATCGATTATTGCTTCTCTTATTTCGGGTTTTTGCATCGAAACCCCTTCAATATTGTTTCTTATTTCGGCTGAGCTTATTTTAAAGCTGCCCTTGTTTGTTTTATGCTTATAAACCAATTCAACATTTTTGTTGCCCAACATCGTTAAATAAATGGTATCCCACACATCTCCCAGCTCCGGCCTGTCAACATGCCCTAATTGGAAACCGGCTTCAACTACAGTGCCCTTGTTTGGCTCCGAACGAATGTTGAATTTTCCGTTGGCCATTTCAGCATTTTGTTTCAACAACGACAATCCCAGGCCAACTTTCCGTGTTGTGCGGGTTGTAAAGAACGGATTGGTTGCCCTCTCCAGCGTTTCTTTATCCATCCCGCACCCGTTATCGCTGATCTGCAAAAGACAAAAATCATTTTTCTTATTCTCTTCAACCATGATTTCAATCAATGTGGCGTTTGCCCTTATTGAATTTTGAACAATATCGAGAATATGATCCGACAATGTCTTCATTTTATTTCTACAAAACGCTTATTTTGCTGATTCAACGCCCATTTTATCTCCGAAAAACAAATTTCTTCTAAAAAGAACAGGGTGCAAATTTCGCCAATTTGTTGTAAATAATGTGCATCGGAATTGCGAATAAGGGTGATTTCCTTTCCTAAAACATAATGTTTTCTAACATCTTTTTCCGAAGCCCGCCACGAAATCTCCATGGCGTCGAACTTTAAACCTGGCGGAATAAATCCAAGCTGGCTAAAAAGCCCGTTGGAGGGCCGATCGACATGCGCCGGAATAAAAATCCCGTCTAATTTTTCAACCGTTTGCTGAATTTCGCCAATTCCCGATTTTAATGCTGCCGGCAGGTAATTGGGTATCAGCTCCAGGATATTGTCGTTTTCATCAACAACCGGCTGATATCCAAAATGGCCATCGGGGTTTGGGATAACCGTAATTTTTTCGTCTAAAAATTGCTGAAATTGATCCAATTGATTTTCAAATTCAAAAAAAGCGAGACAATGTACCTCTTCTTTGGTAGTGACTTCGGCGCCGGTTAAAACAAAAATACCCTGTTTTTGTGCCAGCTTTTTTACAAGCTTGGCATTTTTAGTTGAATTGTGGTCGGTAATACCGATGATTTGCAACCCTGATCCTTTAGCGCGGCGCACAATATTTGCCGGGGTCATTTCCAAATCGGCACAGGGCGAAAGAACGGTGTGAATATGTAAATCGGCCCTGAATGGTTTCATTTTTGGATGTTTTGTATCAAGTATCAAGACTTTTAGCATAAGGACTATTTTTTCACCTACTCCTGATTTTTAATCAAACATTCATGCATTTTCGCATTCAAGCACTCCTGCATTCACGCATTCACGCATTCAATACCGCATACAGTTTCCCGGCCATTTCAAATGTTTCCATTTCAGTTCCCAACAATGGGATTCCCTCCTCCTCGCTGTGTTTTAATGTGTCAGCATCGGGCTGTAACCCTTTCACCATGACAACAGCAGCCAAATCCTTGAGCGAAGCAATGGCCAATACATTTTGGTGAGTCTGTAACGTAATCCACACCTGGTTTTCGTTGGCAAACCCCATTACATCGCTTAACAAATCGGAAACATAACCTCCCGAAATTTCATTTTCCAAACCGGCTTTTCCCGAAAAAATTTTTAACCCTAATTTTTCTACTAAATCAGAAACCTTCATTTCGTCCTCCTTTCTTTGTACAATCAGCTTCAATTCGGTTCACGCCCCAAACGCGTTCCATATTTTTATAAGCTTTATCCAATGTTATTCTTTCATCTTTCAAATATCTTTTTTGCAGAAAAACACAATCGGTCATTTTTGCATTTCCCTGAACCATATCTTCTGCGAACGCATGGCAATTTGGGGCGCCGCAACCGCCACAATCAATGGCAGGCAACTGGCACAAAATTTTATCAATTTTCTCAAGCTTTTCCAACGCTTTGGCCCGGTTTTCATCTAACCGGAATACCGGTCGTGGCTGAATGGGTTCAGCGACCAGCTTATTTTGAATGGCATTTTTATTTTCTGTTTCCACTTCAAACAAAAATGCACGGGGATAAAGTTTGGCCCTTTTTTGCAACCGTTCAACAGTTAAAAACCTGTTTCCTGTAAGTAGTATCCCACCGGCACATCCTTGATCGCATGACTTCAGTTCCAAAAAATCGAGTTCAGGAACTTCTTCATTTTCCAATCGTTCCAGAAATTTCACCACATTATGTATCCCATCGATAGCCATCGATTTTCGTTTAAACTGCCGTGATTCCCCCCGGGGCAAACTCCAAACAATCCCATCGTTGGTCAGGTGTTTCCGGAGGTGCGAATTATCCGTCAGCTTTTTCCCCGAAATGGCCTTCATTGTCTGGTAGAATAAGTCTGTCATGTTTATTAACCCGTTAATCACCGACTCTTTTTCTCCCATCGGACGTATTACCGCCGCCATTTTTGCTGAACAGGGCGACACATAAAAAATGCCAATTTCATCTCTTTTTGCGCCAATTTTAGACAACGATTCAATGGCAAAATTTGCAGCCAAATCGTGCGGCGCTTTTAAGGGTACAATATTTTCGGCAAGTGAGGGATATTTGATTTGAATTAACCGGACAATTGCCGGGCAAAACGATGAAATCAAAGGTTTGTTCCTGCTTTTTTGAACTTCTTTCTTAATCATTTCAATTAGCCACTGAATGGGTTGTTCCACTTCAAAAATATGTGTAAACCCAATGTCGAGCAACCCCTGGTAAATTTGATTTTCGGAATATTTTTCAGGAAACTGGCCAACCATTACCGAGGGGAACAAAACAACGCGGTATTTAAAGTTTTTAAGTTGTTCGAGGCTGTCATGATCTACATAAAACGCATCGACCGGGCATGCCCGCAAACAGTTGCCGCAATCGACACAGCGGTCATCGTTAATTTCTGCCACTCCTTTTACAATGCGGATTGCTTCGGTAGGACAGGCTTTCATGCAATGTGTGCAGCCAATGCATTTTTGCCCGTTAACTTTTATGGAATGGTATTTCTGTGCTGTTCCCATCAGTAATTTATCTTGAAATTGAGTGTGGTCCCCTCCCCTACCGTACTTTCAATTTTTAATTCATCAGTATTTTTCTTTATGTTTTGCAATCCCATTCCGGCGCCAAACCCCATCTCCCTTACTTTAACCGAAGCTGTTGAAAAACCGGCCTCCATTGCTTTTTCTATGTCTTCGATTCCCGGCCCTTTATCGGTTAAAACCACCTGGATACAATCGGCACCGAATATTACCTTTAAACGCCCGCTGTAAGCATGGGCCACAACATTTACTTCAGCTTCGTAAATGGCCACCACAATTCGTTTTATCGATTGCAAAGGAACATCAAGTTGTTTTAATTTATTCTTAATTTTACTCGAAGCTTTTCCAGCAAGATTAAAATCGCCGCCAATTAATTCAAATTCCAAAATCATTAAAAAACAGGTTTTATTCCATTTGAATAAAGAATACCACTTGATCTGAAAACGGAATATGGGGTTTCGAGCAAAACTATCCCTGTTTCTTCCGCCAGTTTAATCATTTCGGGAGTTGCAGTTTTATTGCGGGCAAGCAATACCACAGGAATATCGGCCATTTCTGCCGTACGGATAAGTTGAATGTTGGCCAGGCCGGATATGAGTATAATATTATGTTCATCGAGTGTTAATACATCGCTCATTAAATCAGAACTGAATGCTTTTTCAATATTTGTTTGTTTATCAGTACCACCAGCAACAACCTGGGCTTCCGTTAATTCTATTATCTCTCTTATTTTCATGCTTATGTCAAAAATTGGCGTTTTAATAATTTTGTTATCACCTTACAAATATAGTCGCCCTTCTGTTTAAAAATATGATTTAAAACCAAATCATAACCATTTATTAAACATCAAAAATAAGTTGAATTAAAAGGTATATTTTCTTACTTTTCACCCTCGGTTTACCATAAAAAAACAATGTTATGATTTACGATAAAAAATCGATTTTAACCGGAAATATTGATGATCCGGAATTTCAACAGAAAATAATTGATGCGCTTCCTATTCCAATTTTTTACCGCGATTTGAGCGGCATTTACCAAATGTGCAACAAGGCCCACGAAAAGTTTACCGGCCGGCAAAAAGCTGATATCATCGGAAAATCGGTTTTCGAACTCCATTCAAAAGAAACAGCGGAAATATATTTCCAGCGCGACCGTGAATTACAGCTTAACCCGGGCGAGCAGATTTACGAAACGCAAATGAAACATAGCGATGGCAGCGCCCACAACGTTATATTAAACAAAGCGGTAATTCGCAACAACGACAATGAAATTGTAGGGATTGTAGGATCGATAAACGACATTACCGAGTTGAAAAAAACCCAAAAACGCCTTGAAAGAGCGCAGGAATCGATGGAAGTATCGTCGCACATGTTACATAAAATCAGCGCCGGAATTGTTATTATCGACAGCAATTATAAAGTTGTCGATTCGAACGAAAGTTTTGCGCGCCTGATGGGCGAAGAAACTGAAGAACTTTACCAAACAATTCCCGGGCTAAAAGGTGCAGCAGTTCAGGTACTGGTCCCTGAAGCAATCCTGAAAATGCTTACCAGTGTAATGATTTCGGGGGAAGAAAACCTGGAACGCGACCTTAAATTCCAGAATAAATTAATTCATATTTCGGTAGTCACTTTGTATAAAAATAAAGTTGTTGGCGCTGTAATCCGCGATATGTCGGCACCCAAACTGGTCCGCGACGAAATTATCAGCCGTGCCCAGCGCATTAATAAACAAAATATCGAAATGGTGCAGAAAATTGCCTTTTTGTTAGGCGAAAATGCTGCTGAAATTGAAGAATTGCTCAATTCAATAATTGAATCGTACCGGTATGACGACGACGAATAATCCCGATTTTCACGTTGAAATTGATGTTCAGCAAAAACGGCCTAAAGGTGAAATTGCCTGTGGGGATGTTTTTCAGTCGGATACGAGCCACGGTGAGGGACGTAATATTTTAGTGCTCAGCGACGGAATTGGCCATGGAATAAAAGCCAGTGTACTTGCAACTTTAACCGCCACCATGGCCCTTAAATATACCCGGATGCACACCAAACCCGATGTGGCAGCCCGCATCATAATGAATGCATTGCCTAAAAGCAGCGACGGGAAAGAGAACTACGCCACTTTTACCATTATTGAAATTGAGCCCGACCGGACTGTGCGAATCATTAACTACGACAATCCGCGGGTGATAATTGTAAGGAACGGGAAATCATTTCACCCACAAACCGAGTATGAACTAAATGTCCGCGGAGAGGAAAACCTTGGGAAAGTGCTCAGGGTGCGCGAATTTGCGGCCATCAAGGAAGACCGCCTGATTTTTATGTCGGATGGGATTACCCAATCGGGGCTTGGAAGCAGCCAGCATGCCATGGGCTGGGGCTGGGACAAAGTTGAAGAGTTCGCGCTAAGCCAAATTAACCGTATGGGAGATATTTCGGCCACTAAACTGGCGCGTAAAATTATCAACCAGGCAGCTATGTACGACGATTTTTCGATGAAGGATGATGCTACCTGCGGCGTAATCTATTTCAGGGATCCGCGGAAATTTATGTTGATTTCGGGTCCGCCTTTTTACAAAATCAAAGACTTCGATTTTGTTGGGAGAATAAAGAATTTTCAAGGCAAAAAAATTATTTGCGGAGGTACTACAGCCGAAATTATTGCGCGCGAATTAAACCTCGAAGTTAAAATCCAACACATCCGGAAAGAACGCAATGTTTTGCCCCCTACCGCACAAATGAAAGGGTTTGAATTAATTTCCGAAGGAATCCTTACCTTGGGAAAAGTTGAAGAAATACTTGAAAATTACAATAGTGATACGCGCCTGGGTGATACTCCGCCTGAAGAAATTGTAAAACTTTTGCTTCAACACGATGTTATTGATGTTATTATTGGCACCCGCATCAACTGGGCCCACCAGGATCCGGAACAACCACTGGAACTTGAACTTCGTAAGTATGTTATAAAACGAATTGTACAAATCCTAAGATTAAAATTCTTTAAAAAAGTATTGATGGAATATATTTAACCATGAAACAATTTTTACTTGTAATGCTGATTTTTGCCTGTCTGGGTTCATTTGCCCAACAGGAAGAATTTCACCTGCAGGGACAGGTTGTTGACGCCAATAAAAATCCGGTTGGTGATGCTCTTATATTTAACAAACGAGGCACACGCAGATATGTTAGCGGGGAAAACGGCATTTTCGATGTTTGGGTTCAGCCGCACGATTCCGTAATAATTACACACATTTCTTTTATCAGGAAAGTAGTAACAGTACATCAGTTAATGGTTAACCCTATTGTACAGCTTGATTTGGACACCATAAACATTCGTCCGGTAAACGTTTCGGCCAGTCAGAGAAGTGATTATGAAAGGGCTATGAAAAATATTGAAAGGATTGGGTTTGATTTCAGACCTCAACTCCACGACCAATTTACCGATAGCGAACGGATGCAAAACCTGCTCAAAACCGAAAACCGTGTGGAAAGTACCGCTTCGCATTCAGTTAACTTCCTTCAGTTTTCGCCTTCCGAAGAAGTAAGAAAACTGCTTGACAAACATAAAAAACGAAAACAGGCAAAACAGTTTTCATCGACAAAAAAAGCAGGCCATGAAAAATAAAAAAAACTATCATGCATAAAACCAGTTGGTTTTTCATTCTAAACAAAATCCAATCTCAGTAAACGCAATAAAACCTAATCGAAAAAAACAGGAACCACCGGCCCCTTGTTCGTTCTATATTTTTAAACTCCAAACTACTTTGAACTTTAAACTCCAAACCTTAAACTTCTTAAACCATCGGATATTTCTTAAAAATCGTTTCCGATTTCATCAAAATATCAACATACTGTGCACGCTGATAAGTGAAGGGATCTTTCATGTTTTTGCGCGAAAGTTTGCCGCGAAAATCATTGAGTGTTTTATATCCTTTTTCATCCATCCAACGGTTCATTTCAATTAGGATATCGGCAACTACCGAAGGTTGGTTCCGGTAAATGGTGCTTACCATTTGTACTACATCGGCGCCGGCAAGGATCATTTTAATTACATCGTTTGCATCGTAAATCCCGCGGCTCAAACAAATGCTCCCATCTAAATTCCCATATAACAACCCTGCATAACGCAAACCAATCATGCGGTCTTTTGGGTTACTAAGTTCCCAGGGATAATGAAATACTTCTTTGTCAATATCAATATCGGGCTGAAAGAAACGGTTGAAAAGAACGTAAGCATCGGCCCCTGCTTCATCGACCTTTTTAATAAAGTTGAGCGGATTGGTATAAAACAAGCCAATTTTTACACTTACCGGAATATTTACAGCCTTTTTAACTGTTTTAACTATTTGTACCTGTTTGTCTTCAAGCGATTGTCCGGTAACTTCGAAGTAACCCGGCACAGCGTACAAATTTATTTCCAAACCATCAACACCTGTTTTTTCAAGCTCTTTGGCATACTCAACCCAGGTAGGTTCGTAAATTGCATTTAAGCTGGCAAAAACAGGCACATTGACACTGCGTTTCAGTTTTCCCAGGTTATACAAATGCTCTTTTGGCCCGGCATGTTCGAGCCCGGGGAAAAGGTTGGTCATTTCGGCGTTCCGGTTTTCGTATTCCGAAAGTTCTTCATCCATTTGAAGGTTTTCCAACTGAATCTGCTCTTCAAAAAGCGACCGGTAAACGATTGCACCAATACCTGCCTTTTCGATTTGCTTAATTATTTCGGGTTTGGTCACGAGGTTACTTGCACCAAGAATTAATGGGTTTTTTAATTTAATTCCCATGTAGGTTGTAGAAAGATCTGCCATAATTATTGATTTTTATTGGTTCTATACGTTTTAATATGAGAAACTAAAAATAGGGTTATTTTGTTCAGTAATCAATAAAAATTTCGTGATTTTTGATAAAAAAAACCACCCGCTTAAAAGCCGGTGGTTTTTTTAAAATATAAAATCGAAATATGGTTAAAGCAAACTTAAAGTTACAGTTAAACCTGCCATTACAACCGAAACCATAGTCATAAGTTTAATAAGGATATTTAATGAAGGGCCTGAAGTATCTTTAAACGGATCGCCAACAGTATCGCCAACAACGGCTGCTTTGTGTGCATCGCTTCCTTTTCCGCCATAGTTTCCTTTTTCAACAAATTTTTTGGCATTGTCCCATGCGCCACCGGCGTTATTCATAAATACAGCCAAGGTAAAACCTGAGGTTAAACCACCCGCCAAAAGTCCGATAACTCCGGCAACTCCCATTGTAGCGCCAACAACAACCGGAACAATTATTGCAACCAACGAAGGAAGCAACATCTCTTTTTGTGCTCCTTTTGTTGAAATCTCGACACATTTTGCATATTCCGGAACGGCTGTGCCTTCCATAATACCTTTAATTTCGCGGAACTGGCGGCGAACTTCGTCAACCATTGCACCAGCAGCGCGTCCTACGGCTTTCATTGTCATGGCGCTGAAAACAAACGCCATCATCGAACCAAGGAACAAACCACCCAAAAACAATGGGTTAAAAATTGTAATATCATACGAAGCAGCAAGGTCTTTGACCGAAGCTGTCGAAATTTTTACTGCTTTAAATCCTTCGCCAACTGCAGGGGCTATATCGCTATAAAAAACATATTCGCCTTTTGTAACAAACCCTTCGCCGGCTTTTGCAATTTTTCCAAACCATAGCCTTACTTCTTCCATGTAGGCAGCAATAAGCGCCATAGCGGTTAAGGCTGCCGAACCAATAGCAAATCCTTTACCGGTTGCTGCAGTGGTATTTCCAAGCATATCCAAAGCATCAGTCCTTTCGCGCACTTCTTTCGGAAGCTCCGACATCTCGGCATTACCGCCGGCATTGTCGGCAATTGGCCCAAATGCATCGGTAGCTAAAGTGATACCGAGTGTTGACAGCATACCAACAGCGGCAAACCCAATACCGTAAACACCCATGGCGAAATGTGTTGCCCCGCCGGCGGCCCAAAACGAGCCCATAATTCCAAAAACTATGGTAACAACCGGAATCCAGGTTGAATACATACCAACAGCCAAACCATCAATAATAGTAGTAGCAGGACCCTGATTGGCTTGTTTTGCAATTCCCTTAGTTGGGCTATATTCATCAGATGTAAAATATTCAGTTGCCTGGCCAATAATTACACCGGCCGACAAACCTATTACCACAGCGCCAAATACACCCCAGGTAACCCATCCTGCATAAGCCATTCCGGCCATTGCAACCAAAATCAACACCGAGCTTCCTCCTGTTCCTATCAATAAAGCATTTAAAAGATTTTTCTGGGTAGCTGATTCTTTGGTACGGACCATAAAAATACCAACAATGGAAAGAATAATCCCTATTGCAGCAACAATCATAGGCGCTGTTACTGCTTTTACCGGATCAATTCCTAAATCTGAAAGAACTATTGCGGGTAACGCTGCCCCAAGCGATGCAGTTGCAAGAATTGAACCAGCATAACTTTCATAAAGGTCGGCGCCCATACCGGCAACATCACCAACGTTATCGCCAACATTATCGGCAATTGTTGCAGGGTTACGCGGGTCGTCTTCAGGAATTCCTGCTTCCACTTTACCTACCAGGTCGGCGCCAACATCGGCAGCTTTTGTATAAATCCCACCACCAACACGCGCAAACAATGCCTGTGTTGAAGCCCCCATTCCGAAGGTTAACATTGTGGTAGTAATTTCAATTAATTTCTGGTGTTCGGAAGTATTTTCATGAACAAAAGTTAAACCGGCAAAATGTAAACCGTTTACCATGTTCTCGGGCGTAAATATAACCGAAGTTAAAAACCAATACCAGGCTGCAATGTCGAGCAATGCAAAACCTACTACAACCAAACCCATTACAGCGCCGCTCCTGAAAGCAATCTGCAATCCTTTATTTAACGATTGTGATGCGCCATGCGCCGTACGGGCCGAAGCATAGGTAGCGGTTTTCATACCCAAAAAACCACATAAACCCGAGAAGAAACCTCCGGATATAAATGCTACCGGCACAAATGGGTTTTGAACACCAAAATAAGCCATGATCCCGAGCAGGACAAAAAGAATTACAAATACAATTCCTACCACTTTGTACTGCCTTTTAAGGTAAGCCATTGCACCTTCGCGAACATACTGCGCTATTTCCTTCATCCGGTCGGTACCTTCTGAATTCTTCATCAGCGATTTGAAGAAAAACCACGCAAAAACCAACGCTAAAATTGAAGCAAAGGGAACTAATAAGAAAATATTTTCCATAGTTTGATAATTTTTATGTAACAAACGTTACAGATTAGATTTACAATAATTATTTATCTCAGATTTTTAGTTTGTTTATTAAAAAAAAATTACAACGGACAAAGATAATTTTTAAACCGAATTACAAATATTTTAGAAACCTATTTAACAACAGATTGAAAATAAATTAACAAACCAGCTTCAGTAAATTCTTTTTAGCAGTGAATAAGCGCTTTTCTTTCTTTGCCGTTCATTAAAACGGTGAGCGGTTTGTTAAATTCGACATGTTTTACAAATTCGGTTTCCCTGATTAATTTCTGGCTTTTTAAAACCCCGATTTTTAATTTTGATTTTTGGGCATTGTACGGCACCGAAAAATAACCCACGTTCATTGATGTTACATGATGGAAAAAATGTGAGCCAAGCGATGCATCGATCTGATAATCGGGCAATCCCATTTCAACAATGATATGTGCTTTTGAAATGTTTGCCCAGAAGACGGGAATTCCGGTAAACGGGTCGCGCGAGCCCCACCGGCCCGGACCAATTAAAATATACTCTTTTCCCAGGGCTTCGAATCCGCGGTTTATTTCACCTATTTCCTGTGCAATTTGTTTTGTTTTTAGCTTGTCAAATTTTTCGGGATCAACATATACCACATCATAAATACTTTCAATTTTGCCATTTCCCATACCATGTTCGGCATACATAAAAATATTTTCATCATCAACTTCACTTAAATCGATTTCAATCTGTTCCTCAATCCTGATTAATGGTTTTATCTGAAGCAAATAGAAGGTAGGCAAACCATTTTCTGCCGGCTCCAAATCGATGGAATACTCAATTTCAACAGGCGCCCCCATGGCTTCCTTAAACAGTTTTAAAAGAATCTGAAGGGTATCGGCAAATGGAATGTGACTGTATTTTAAAAGATTGGCAAAATCAATTACCCTTAATCCTTTTTGCTGAACACCGGGAATCAAACAGTCGTTTTCGATATCGTAGGTCGAGGCCAGGTGCTCCAGTGTTCCATCGGCTTCAGCATCGGTTATCCTGTATTTTTTTATTGAAGCCTCTTCGCCATTGGCAACCAAATCGATGTCGGGATTGGTAAGATCCATGGCATAAAACACTTTCTGTGTGTTTCGAACCTGCTCGTCAACTGAGGTAGGATTAATATTAGGATAATGCGGACAAAAGCGAAAGGCATTTTCGCCGCCAACAACATACTTTCCCAAACCAACTGCAGCCACAGAAAACCCATCTTCGGGTTTCATGTGCGAAATGGGATAATAATTATACGATTGTGCAACTCCCGAAATACCCGGATAAAATTTGCCATTGTAATTCTGCCCAACCACTTCCTGAATGACAACAGCCATTTTCTCTTCTTCGATTTTGTATTTTACAGCATCGAAATAGGCCAGCGCCGATTCGGTGAAAATACTCGCATATACAAGTTTTATTGCTGTTTCGAGTTGATGGTAACGGACTGAAAGATCGGGATGGTTATTTGGGATGAAATATGTTGCATAAACCCCTGAAAAAGGTTGCAGCAACGAATCTTCGAACAAACCGGATGAACGCACCGCGAGCGGTTTGTCCATCTCTGTTAAATATTCGGTCAACCGCTTTTTGGTTTCCTCATCAAACTCCGATTCAAGAAAATGATTGCGGATTGACTCATAATTGTTGAGCGAGTAAATATCGTCGTACAGGTTGTTTATTTCAATAAACTTATCAAACTCAAAAGCGCCCAGTACTGCTGTAGCCGGAATCCGGATATTCAGCTTTGGGATTAATTTTTTGAAATTGATGTTCTCGATAATATTGCAGATGAATGCAATCCCGCGCCCTTTGCCGCCCAGCGAACCTTTTGCCAGCCTGACAATTAACTGGTTGGAATGTACCATCGAAGGATTGAAATTAACAGTGGTGCCCTTTAACTCTTCGAATCGGACTTCTTTAAATATATTTAAACAGAATTCCCTTAATTCTTCGGCCGACCTGAAATCTTTGGTTTTTACCGGTCGTAACTTGTCGGCCATATTAATTTCGCCGCGCGCCATCAGCCAGGTTGAAAAAGAGTTTCGGCTTCCGTGATAGAGCAGCGCCTCGGCAGGTATTTCCCTGAACAACTTCTGAAATTTTTCGAGATTTTGCGCTTCAGCCAAAGGTTTTCCATCCTGTCCCTTAAAAATAAAATTCCCGAACCCCAACCTGCGGTGCAAAAAATTGAGGATATCCATCGATAAGCTTTCGGAATTTTTATTGATGAAATCGGCGTCAACACTTTTTGCCCTGCTGGCATTTGAAATATCGTGCGATTGTAAAAGCAGCGGAACAGAAAACTTAAATGACTGTGAAGCATATTTCAGCAATTCAATCCCTGCATCTTCATCGTCAACTCCATTTTTCTCAAATTTAACATCAGAAATTACACAAAGAATATATTTCTTGTAGCTGTTAATAATGTTTACCGCTTCTTCATAAGTACTAACGAGCAACACTTTTGGCCTTGCCCGCATTTTCAGGATTTTGTGCAACTCATCTGTAGCATCCTCCTTTACAAGTGCCTGTGTTTGGGTCATTACTGTGGTGTACAGCATGGGCAAATACCTCGAGTAATACTGAATGCTGTCTTCGACCAGCAGAATTACGCGCACATTTCCGTTTTTGGTGTCGAAGGCCACATTTTTTTTGTCTTCGATGTATTTTATCATTGCCACAAAAACGTTTGAATTACCATTCCACACAAAAATGCGGTCAATAAAATCGAGCTTTTTGCCTTCTTTCTGAAAATAGAATAAATCGGCGTTGTTATTGGCAAGCAACAGCAGCGGTATATTTGGTTTTATTTTGTATAGTTTGCGGGCGGTTTCAACGGGCGTAATTTTATCAACGCCTGCCATTACAATTATTAAATCGTTATCGCTGCGTTTTAAAGCAGTTATGGCATCTTCCTTTGAATTGACGCCTGTAAAGCGCGGCGCCGCATACAAATTGAGTTGCAAATATTCGCCAAAAATTTTATCGCTGAACTGCCCCTCGCGAACAATTGAATAGGAATCGTAAAGTGTGGCAAACAACAAAACCTCCTTTACCTTGGTTGGCATCAACTCCTGAAAAATATCGCGGTCGGTTTTCTGGCGTTTATAAATACTTGTTAATGAAATGTTTTCCAAATCCATGTTCGAAATTTTATAAGGGTTGAAGTTAGATAATTTTTAATCCAGCTTATGTATCACCAACCCCGACCGTAGTTTTGGTTCGAACCAGGTTGTTTTTGGCGGCATGATATTTCCGCTGTCGGCAATATTGATAAGCTGTTTCATCGATACCGGAAAAAGTGCAAATGCCGCTTTCATTTCGCCTGAATCGACACGGTTTTTCAATTCTCCCAGGCCACGGATTCCACCTACAAAATCGATTCGTTTCGATGTGCGTAAATCTTTAATATCGAGAATTGGGTCCAAAACCAGGTTCGATAATATGGTAACATCCAAAATACCAATCGGATCGGCATCGTTGTAAGTACCCGACTTCGCACTTAATTTATACCAGTTGCCCGAAAGATAAAGGCTAAATTCGTGCAATTTGCCCGGTTTGAAAATCTCGGCGCCCATTTTTTCGACCTCAAAACCTTTTTTTAATGCTGAAAGGAACTGATCTTCCGACAATCCGTTCAAATCGGTCACTGTGCGGTTGTAATCAATAATCTGCAATTGGTTATCGGGAAAATGAACTGCCATAAAAAAATTATATTCCTCATCACCTGTATGATTTGGATTTTGGGCAGTTTTTTCAATTCCAATCCGCGCTGCTGCGGCAGTGCGGTGATGGCCGTCGGCAACATAAGTAAATGGTACTTTCTCAGCAAAAAGTTTTTCTATTTGCCGGTTGGTTTCCCGATTGTTGATTACCCAGAAATGATGGCCAAATCCATCTTCGGCGGTAAAATCGTAATCGGCTTTGTTTTCATCGACAACAGATTTTACAATTTTATCGATTTCGGGAACAGCTTTGTATGCAAAGAATACAGGCTCAATATTGGCATCGAGGTAACGGGTTAAAACCATGCGGTCTTCTTCTTTTTCAGGCCGGGTTAATTCGTGCTTTTTGATGATCCCGTTTTCGTAATCGGCGCAGGCGGCCGCGCCAGATCGGAAGAGCG
>CAMTWS010000163.1:0-11092 GCA_947085485.1 uncultured Prolixibacteraceae bacterium | reverse complement strand
TCAATCCAAAATTTATAATATATCCGGTTGAAGGTAAAAGATTCCCGTAAAAATAGTTTGGCAGGTTATTTAAAAAGTAAAGACTGGAAAACAGATTTCCCTGTTGCTCAAACAATTGCGATTTTTCGCTGAGTCCCTGTTGTTTCAATAAATCGACCACTTCGGTTGTCAGCATTCTTTTCTTAATGAACGGAATATCCCTTGCAATCAGCGATTTCATTTCATGTGTGATGGTAAAAATATCAGAATCGGTAATTTCCCGATCAAGACCGTTTATTTCGAAAAAATAGCCGTTTGAAATTCCATTCTGGATTTTGAGTTGTACCTCGGGAAAAGTCTCTTTAACAGCGGCATACAAAACAAAAATCAGGCTGCGGATATACAGCCGCATTCCATCGGGGTGCGAAACATCGATAAACTCGATTTGCTTTGGTTTAACCAAACAAAACGAAAGTTCCCTGATTTGGTTGTTGACAATTGCGCCACAAACCATATTTTCGGCTTTTATCTTTAAATCGTTGCTTATTTCGAGCAGCGAAGTGCCCAATGGATAAGTACAGGTTGAATTTGTATTTTTGCAGAATATTTCGACTTGCTTCATGACTCAGTTTTTTGAGAAAAGTAAAAGTATTAAAAAGAATGGCGAATAGAAAATATTGAATTTTGAAAACAAGTTTTATTTTAGAACTTTGGACTTGGGAAAGTCCAACTCCTCTCTTAAAAACTTTGCCGTAAACGATTTTTTGTTTTTAACGATTTCCTCGGGTGTTCCGGCACATAAAATTTCGCCACCGTGTTTTCCACCCTCAGGCCCGATATCGATAATATGATCGGCCACTTTTATTACATCGAGGTTGTGCTCGATTACAATTACCGTGTTTCCTTTTTCAACCAGTTTATTCAGCACATCGAGCAATACCCTGATGTCTTCGAAATGTAAGCCTGTTGTGGGTTCATCCAAAATATAAACTGTTCTTCCGGTATCGCGTTTAGACAGTTCTGCAGCCAGTTTTACCCTTTGCGACTCGCCACCTGAGAGTGTTGTTGACGACTGTCCCAGCGTAATGTAACCCAGCCCCACATCCTGAAGTGTTTTCATTTTAATGGCAATTGACGGAATAGCTTCAAAAAACTCAACTCCGCGTTCAATAGTCATTTCCAGCACGTCGCTGATCGATTTTCCTTTGTACCGAACTTCGAGTGTTTCGCGGTTGTAGCGTTTGCCGTTGCATTTATCGCAATGCACATAAACATCGGGCAAAAAGTTCATTTCTATGAGTTTTAATCCCCCTCCCTGGCACTCCTCACAACGCCCCCCTTTTACATTAAACGAAAACCGCCCGGGTTTGTACCCACGGATTTTTGCTTCGGGGAGCTGCGCAAACAGGTCCCGGATATCGGAAAAAATATTTGTGTAGGTAACCGGGTTCGACCGCGGTGTGCGGCCAATGGGCGACTGATCGACCTGAATCACCTTGTCAATAAATTCAAGCCCTTTTACCGATTTGTACGGAAGCGGATCTTTTAACGATTTATAAATGTATTGGCTTAAAATAGGTTGCAAAGTTTCGTTAATCAAAGTAGATTTGCCACTCCCCGAAACTCCGGTGATGCAGATAAATTTACCGAGCGGAATTTTCAAATCCACCATTTTCAGGTTATGTCCCGAGCATCCTTTAACTTCGAGTAAATCGGCTTTTCCATTTCTCCGGTTTTCGGGCACCTGGATTTTTCGGCGGTTATTTAAATAATCGGCAGTTAAAGTATTTGTTTTTAAAACTTCCCCCGGAGTTCCGGCAGCAACAATTTCGCCGCCATGTACTCCGGCAAGTGGCCCCATATCGATTAAAAAGTCGGCATGCATCATTGTATCCTTGTCGTGTTCGACAACAATCACCGAATTTCCCGAATCGCGTAATTGTTTAAGCGCATTTATCAGTTTCAGGTTATCGCGGTGATGCAGGCCAATACTGGGTTCGTCGAGAATATAAAGCACGTTTACCAACTGCGAGCCAATTTGGGTGGCCAGCCGGATCCGCTGCGATTCTCCACCCGAAAGACTTTGGGCGGTGCGGTCGAGCGACAGGTAATTCAATCCTACACCAAGCATAAATCCCAACCTGTCGCGAATTTCTTTTATCACTTCAACGCCAATTGTCCGTTGCCGATCAGTTATCCGTTCTTCCAAACCATCGAACCAATCGCCCAACTCATTTAAATCGAGTTGCGCCAGTTCCGAAATATTTTTTCCATCGATTTTAAAATGTAGCGACTCCTTTTTCAAACGCATCCCATTACATTCATCGCACACCATGGTTTTCACAAATTGGTTGGCCCATTTTTGTGCGGTTTTCGACGGGTTGTCATCGCGCTGACTGTCGATATATTTTACAACACCGTCGTAACTCATCTGGTAATTCATGCTGGTCCCGAGTGGTGTATTTTTCAATTGAATCCTTTCGTTTGTTCCGAACAGGATGGCTTGTATCCCTTCTTCGGAAATTTCGCCAACAGGTGAATTGAGTGTAAAATCGAACTTTTCCCCCAGCGCTTCAATCTGCCAGAAAATCATCGAATTTTTATATGCTCCTAATGGCGCAATTCCACCTTTTGAGATGCTTTTACTCTTGTCGGGGATAATTTTCTCCATGTCGATTTCGGTGACCCTTCCCAAACCATTGCATTTGGGACAAGCGCCCTGCGGCGAGTTAAACGAGAAATTGTGCGGCGCGGGCTCGTTGTACGAAATTCCGGTAGCAGGGCACATCAGTAAACGGCTGTAGTATTTTACTGTCTGTGTATCGTGATCCAAAATCATTAAAATTCCCTGTCCGTGTTTCAGCGCGGTTTGGATACTTGCTTTTAACCGCGTTGCGCCCACTTCGTCAACATTCAGTTTGTCGATTAATATTTCGATGAAATGGTTTTTGTAGCGGTCAACCCTGAAATTGTGTTTAAGTTCGGTAATTTCGCCATCAACACGGGCTGATAAAAACCCTTTCCTGAGAATTTGTTCAAAGAGTTCGCGGTAATGCCCTTTCCGTCCTTTTACCAGCGGAGCAAGAATATTGATCCGTTTTCCGGCAAAATCATCCTTTATTAACTGAATTATTTTCTCCTCGGTATATTTCACCATTTTTTCGCCGGTGTTATACGAAAAAGCTTCGGCAGCGCGGGCATACAACAAACGAAGAAAGTCGTAGATTTCGGTAACAGTTCCCACTGTTGATCGGGGATTTCGGGTGGTAACTTTTTGTTCGATGGAAATTACAGGGCTCAAACCGGTTATCATATCCACATCAGGGCGTTCCATATTTCCCAAAAACGAACGGGCATAAGCCGAAAAGGTTTCGATATAGCGGCGTTGACCTTCGGCATAAATTGTGTCGAATGCCAGTGAAGATTTTCCGCTGCCGCTTAATCCGGTAATAACTGTTAATTTGTTACGCGGAATTGATACGTTAATGTTGCGAAGGTTGTGCACCCGGGCGCCATAAACAACAACCTGATCTTCCGTTTCTCCAATTTCGGGAGGTATTTGAATATTTGTTTCCGTTATTTTCTGCATCCTGAAATTTAATTCCTTCTCATTTTAAAACCGGAATTTTTACTGTATATTTTTTACCGGCTTTATTTGTCAACTTATCATCGCGCAACCATGGATTAAAATCTTTCAACAATTTATAATTGATTCCTTTCGCGATGGCAAAATCGGCAAAATTGGTAACCGGTCCTGTAATTTCAACCTCGTGTGTTTTTATTACCTGATATTTATCCTCATCCCCGACAACAAAATTGTATTGCCGTGGGTTTTCCAAAATCAATTTAAGGGCTGCAATTCTGAAAACGTATCGCTGGGTTTCATCGGCAAAAAGTAAATTGTAATAATCATTCATTTTTTGCCGGTCTATTTGACGCTGAACACGCGACATCCCTCCATTGTACGAAGCTGCTGCCAAAGTCCAGCTACCGAATTTACCGTACGATTGGCGTATGTATTCACAAAAAGCATAGGTGGCTTTTTCAATATTATAGCGTTCATCAACTTCGCTGTTAACTTCCAAACCATATTCTTTGGCCGTTCCATCGAGAAATTGCCAAAAACCAACTGCGCTGGCCGGAGAAACAGCCCGCGGGTTAAATCCGCTTTCAGCAAGGGCGAGGTACTTAAAATCATCCGGGACTCCCTTTTCTTTCAGAATGGGTTCGATAACCTGAAAATAACGTGGCGCCAACTTAATATAACGGATAGTTTGCGAATGGAAATAGGCATTTGAAAGCAATTCGCGATCAAGCGCTTCTTTTACATCAAATTGATTTAGTGGCATTTCTTCGCCGGCAAATGAAAATTCATCAGGAATTTTTACCGGTGTAAATTTTGTTTCCGGTTCACTGACAGTTGGTTGATCATTCGACTTTAAAGAAGTAAATATCATTACAATAACCCCAAGTTTTACCACAACAACAATGGGTAACAAATATTTCCACCAGGTTTTACTCTTCATTTTATTCCACTTAATTACTTAAAAAATTATGCCGGTGCTAAAAGCCCGGTTTTCCTGTTTCGTGCCATTTCTTAATCCCGACTTGAAAAGCGGGCTAAGAATCTAAAAAAAACGATTTGGCAAAAGTACATTTTTACCCATTGGATAACAACGAAAAAGCCCGGCAGTTTGCCAGGCTTTTAAATTTATTTTTATTATTAACTTTCGTTTTAATTAAGATAGTTTCCAAGAAACTGCCCTTTTGTTTCATTTAATTGAAATTTATAGTCTAATCCAACATTTTCAAATTCTTTTAGAAGGTTATCTGCTTTTATATAACTCGAATGAAAACGTTTGTTACCAAAAACACCGCTTGACATTTTTTCCAGTTCTCCATGGATATTTTCCAGGGATTCGACAATATTTGAACGATAAAGCCGTACGCACCTGGTACAGGGATGATCCATCAATTCAGTGGTTTTATTAAATGCACTTTTAAGTGTCTCTATCTACATGTGAAAATCCTTTTCCCGATGATAATATTCGGACTGTAAATAACTTTTATTAACAGCTAAAAGATGAAATTTACACATCATCTCTTTTAACGGACAGCTTACTAACTCAATCTTTTCCTTTTGATCGTTTAAATATTCAGTTTCATTTTCAGAAAATGAAAATAATTTTCTCATGTTAGCTTTCATATCCCAATTTTTTAATACAATTTAACTGGCACAATTCAGTCTGTTCTTAAGCAAATTGTTTTCGCGACTAAGTTCTGCAACCAGCCGTCTTAAAAACATGTTTTGATTTTTAATGTGTTGAATTTCAACGGATGCAGCTTCACTTTGAGCGTCGCTTACAAATCTTCCTTTACTTGTTTCCATAAATTCTCCGCTCCATTTGTAAAATAAATTTTTATCAATACCTTTCCTGCAGCAAAGTTCATTAATTGATGTTTCGTTGCAGATTCCTTCAATTACAATCCTGATTTTTTCTTCTTCTGTGTGAATCTTTTGTGTGTATCGGCTGAAAACTTTTGCTTCAGTTCCGATAAATTGGTGAATTGAATTCATTTTTTGTTGTTTTAAATTATTTTAAACACAACATTTCCATGACACCTATTTATCATAACTACGCAGAGGTTGCTAAACCATTCAAACTATAATCTTGTTATAATTGCACCTCAAATGTAATTTGGAATTAAAATTTCAGAATAGTTTATTAATAATCGCTCTATTTGCCTGTATTCAAAGTATTCATTTCAATGATACTTTCCCTTCAAAATAGTTGAACGTTATTAATTAAACCCATGTATTTCAAATACACCTTTAACTAAAAATCAGTTCCAATTACTTAAATATTTATAAAAATTGCGTCCTATAAATGTATTTTCAAAAAGTCCTGCCACAAACATAATGAAAATATTTTATAAATCGCAAAAATCCAATTATTTTTTTATGATTTTTTTACCGGTATAAAACTCAATTGCTGAATGTTCTGAAGATTGGAATAATCGTACTGATAAAAACCATCGTCGCCTATCATAAAAAGATTACCTCCGAAGGGTATCACATCGAAAGTTTTGATGTTTGCAAACCGGGCAATCTGGTGGTCGTCGATTTTCAGTTTGTTTTCCACATTATAAATTTTCAGACCAGCATCGCCATCGCAAATAAACAAAGTTTGGCCATCGATTCCCAAACCATAGGGACCAGTCATTGGATATGACGCCAAAAGTGTATTTGATTTATAATCTGCCGAAAGTTTAAGTACATCCAACCGATTTGTATTGCTTCCGCAAACATTTCCACCACGCAGGGTTATATATGCATATCCATCGGAAATTACAACAGGGTCGCAACTGGTAACATGCCAGAAACTACCCACATAATTAAGCACCGTTGGTACTTTAAGGCTGAAAATCTGCATTCCTGAGCGGGTTCCAAAAAACATGTGATTGTCGTAAATAAACATGGTTTCAATGTCCCATCCCACATTTTGTTTTCCAATATCCATGGGTTTTTCAGGAATTTTTACATCGAATATGTACAGTGTTGAATTATCGACAGCATACAAATAATTGTTATACAGGCCAAAGCGGGCCATCGAGCCGCCTATTCCGAAGGAACTTCCGGCGGCTGTTGCCACGCCGCCATTGTATTTCGCATCCATCGACATTTCTGCCCGATACGGGAAGTAGTTGGGATAATAATAATATTCTACTTCCTGTCGCACTTTTTTAATTTCCCAGTCGATTACTACTCCTTTTTCCTTATCGACCGAGGCAAGCCGATAATCTTTGTTAACAGGCGGAGGAGTGATGTACGGAAATACATCTTTAACCCTGTTCACCTCTTTTGGATTGACAATGTCTGAAATATCAATGGCAACAAGGTCGATATAACTATCGGCATACAGAATATTGTTTTTTACCGCAATATCCACATTCCCGGGAATCTCGATGAATTTCACATTCTGCGGGCTGCGGGGGTTTCTGTTGTCGATAATGTGAATCCCTTTCATCTCTTCGTTTACAAAGATGTAGCCATCTTTAAAATAAATTTTGCCGGGATTTAGCAAATCCCTGAAACCTGTGGTTTTTACTGCCGCACGCAAATCTTCGTACGACAAATAAACGGGCGAATTAGCCGTAAAAACCTCCGTGTACTGATCCATACACGAGTTAAGGCCAATTAATAAAACAAGAAGTGGAAATATATTTCTGATTGTTTTCATAGTTGTAAGATTTTAATAGAAAATGACGCCTAATTTAATTGTAAGCCGGTTGTAATCGATATCCAACTGATAATCGTTCTCTCCTTTGTAACTCAGGCGATGAAACTGGTAGCCAAAAGCAAACGACATACCGAACCCCGATGAAAATATGCGCTGATAACCAATTCCGGGATTAACTAAAATTCCTCCTTTCGGATCGAGTTTTTGGTTATTATTATTTGGATAAGGCCATGGCATAAATGAATCGTAATAATAGGGCTGAACTCCATAATAAATCTCATGCGAATCTTCGAGTGGCACCTGGTAACCGGTTTTCAGAAAAACATAGGGAGTTGAATACGAATTGCGCAATTTATATTCGATGTTTACAAATGCCGGCAAATAAGTCTCCTTTAAAAACCCCAACCCAATGCCTGCGCCAACCGACAGTTTTGGCAGAACCGAATAATTAAGCGCCGATGAAAAACTGAACGGCGCGGTTTGACTATTGCCTGAATTTCCTGCCAAAACACCAATTTCGGTGCGTAAAATAAGCGGCGAATAAGATTTTGTTTCTTCAAATTCTTTATTCAACTCTGCTTTATTGCTGGTCACCCTTTCAATTTCCCCGGCTTGAAAAATCAAAAGATTTCCGGCCGATTCAATTTTCAGTTTCGATAAGTCGTCGGTGTATTGATATTTCCCTTTCAGGATAGATCCGTTTTTCAGATAAACATAACCTTTTTGAGGTTGGGCATAAACCGAAAATGCCATAATTACGGTTAAAAGCAAAAGACTCAGTTTTTTCATCTAGTTTATGTTGTTTTTTATTGAGATGAGAATTTGTGAAATCAAGTTGCGCTATAAAAAAGAAAAAGTGAATTATTTTAAAAATCCTTCCAATTTAATAACGCAGCTACTCAAACCTGATTAGTTTTGTATGGCAAATAAAACAATCTCAATCGATTCAAAATGAAAGGGATTTTTATTGTTTTTATTCTTGTTATTGTCTCGTTAATATCTGGTTCGCAGGAGAAACTCGATTATTTTCTTCCCAACGATGTAACTTACGATAAAACCATACCCACACCGGAGCAGTTTTTTGGCCAGGAAGTTGGTGAATGGCTTTAACCCACGGCCAGGTTTTGTATTACATGAAAGAAATAGCGCGGGTTTCGGGTCGGGCAACCATTCAGGAATATGCCCGCTCGTGGGAAAACAGGCCGCTGGTTCACATTATTTTTACTTCAGTTGAAAACCACAAAAATCTGGATGAACTGAAAGCGCTGCATATAAAACATGCAAATCCGAATGAAAATATTGACAAAACCACTGTGCCACTTGTTATAAATCTGGGGTACGGCGTGCATGGAAACGAATCGAACGCTACCAATGCCTCTGTGCTTACTGCCTATTATCTGCCTGCTGCCCAGGGTGATAAAACAGATAAACTGCTTTCGAACTCCATTTCTTTTTTCAACCTGGAGTGACCATCAGAAATAATCCGTTAACACCGGAAAATAATTACATTCTTACAAACAAGATTGCTGCATATCACGCAAAATATTTAGATAAAACCGGGCCTTCTTATTTTTCCGAAGAGCAGTTCGACGACTATTATTTTGGGAAAGGGTCTTCGTATCCCGATATTAACGCCGGTATTGGTATCTTGTTTGAACAGGCCGGCTTTCGCGGACGGGTAAGGGAAGCCACAAATGGAATCAGGAAACTTGGCTACGGAATAAGAAACCAGTTTACAGTTACGCTATCGACTTTGGATGGGGCAATGAACTTAAAAGATGAATTACTCGATTTTCAAAAAGAGTTTTATCGCTGGGCTTTGCAACTTGCTGACGAGGATCGTGTAAAAGCATATATTTTTGGCAACGAAAACGACAAGTTAAAAACAGCGTCAATACCGTTTGATAAAAGCCCTTTTCGATAAAGTTACCACTTTTGCCGACAGTACATTTTACGATGTATCAACATGGAACTTACCCTGCTCATTTAATGTTGCCTATACCGAAATTGGTTCGCTTAAAGAGGCACAGTATTCCAGCCGGGCAGCCACTTTTAAAACCGAAGGGGAAATTATTGGCGGCAAGAGCAGTGTACTTATCTTTTTCACTGGAACGAATATACTTCGCCAAAAGCGCTTTACACACTGCAAAATGCCGGATTAATGACCAAAGTTGCCACCAAGGAATTCGGTTTTGAAATTAATGGCAAAATAAAAGATTCCGGTTACAATGGCAGAAACCAACGATTTGGGAACAATTGAACTCTCGGGGTACAACACCATTATTTTACCCGGCGGCACATACCGCGAATGGGGCAGCAGTGATATTCAAAAGATAAAAAACCGGATTCAGGAAGGTGGGACTATAATTGCTCGCAAACGGGGTGTTTTTTGGGAGTGTGTTCCGGTAAGCATTATTAAAACTCGTATGTCACCCCGGTGTAAAATCCTATTCTATAAGGACGAAAATCAACCGAGGAATTATTGTTGATTGAATTGAGATAGTAATTAAACCGGGGTTCCACGGCCACTGAAAAATGTTTTCCCATTGCATAGTTCACTCCCACACCAAAAGTTCCTGATAAATTAACCGGCGAAATATCCTGTGTTTCGCCTATGTTTTGCAAACCATACTGGTTATCGATGTAGGCATTGTTTCCTACAATAATTCCCGCATTTAAACCTGTAATCAACTCAACTCCAATTTTCGAATCAATCACCCGGCATCTTACAAACAGCGGAATTTCCATAAACTCAAATACCTGTGAGAATCCGCCATTGGGGACCATCAGATTGGCTACCCCGGCTTTCGAAGCCTCAAAATCGCCGCTTAGTTCGGCCCCTTTTGGGATTTCGCTAAACCGGATTACACCTGCCGTACTGTTCATTGCCAGATTGTTGTTTTCAACCCTCACAGTATTGCTGAAATATGAAACT
Source organism: uncultured Prolixibacteraceae bacterium (assembly GCA_947085485.1). GTDB lineage: Bacteria > Bacteroidota > Bacteroidia > Bacteroidales > Prolixibacteraceae > Draconibacterium. The sequence continues at coordinate 937 of CAMTWS010000163.1, read as the reverse complement.
TCGCCCGGAGCAAAGGATGCTTTAGAATCCAAATTTTTCGCCAGTACATTTAACGAATTATCAGACTGCTGGCCATTTTTAGCGTAGTAAACCCCACTTTCAACAATCCAGCGTTTGCTGGTTTTATACTGGACCGAAAAGCCACCGCTGACATTTGCATTTCCATCGCTGCCCGAATAGGCCATGTTTTTCGCATAACTCTCAGAATGGCTGGCGTTATATGATGAATAACCGGGAGCGACATACATTCCCATTTTCCAGTTGTTACCGGGTTTTGATGAAGCATTTATGTTTTTAATATTTTCAGCAATAAAAAGTTGGTCTTTTTCAGTAAGGTTGTTTACAGAAACAGTTTTTGTTTTTCGGGCAAGTTCTGTATTTGGCTGCTGTTTTTGTGCTACCATTGCATTTTTACTTTCAATCATTGCCAGGTTTAAACTCTCCCGCAAATTAAGTATGGATTCTTTCCCTTTGGTCGAATTTAATGCCGCACTTGATGCTATTGTTGAATTTACAGTCAGTTGAGTTATTTCTTTATCAATTGTTTGATTTGAATGTTTTGTTTCTGCATCTGCCGATAAAAGACTTTGTACTGCTGTTTCTGAAGATTGAATTCTTGATTCGTTATTGCTTTTTTCAGATTGAATCGTTTCGTTCTTCACCGATGTGGAATTTTCAACTTTCAAATTATCATTAAAATACCACCCTGCCAGAAACGCCAGCGCCACAACTGCAGCCGCTGAAATCCATCCCATGTAAACCATTCGGTTCCCGCGCCGCCGGGCTGAAAACTGCGCCAGCACATTGTCCCAAATGTGCGGCGGTGGCGGCGACTGGAAATTCTCCAGTTTTTCGCGAATAATCCTGTCTATATCTTTTTCGTCTTTCATTTGTTTCAAACTTGTGGTTCGCAAATCATTTCAAACCATCCTGATTA
>CAMTWS010000162.1:0-9229 GCA_947085485.1 uncultured Prolixibacteraceae bacterium | reverse complement strand
GCAGATGTTCTTTGTGCATATACTTTATGAGGTTTTTCCAGGCAACCACTGAAATACCTGAACTTGGTGTTGCCCCTAAATCGATGGGGATACGGTCTGATTCCTTGTGATTTATGGCAGCTAAAATACGTTCTCTTGATTTCATATTATTAAAATTTTAAGTTGATGTTTTATTTAAATTGTTTTAAAAGGACTTTTTTCCTGTTTGCTTCAAATTCAGGTACTCAACCTTCAATTCATCAATAAAAAGGTGATTCTTCTCCGGGCTAAAACCGCAAAGAGTTACGAGTGTATCTTCAAATCCATTTTCTTTTAAGTGATTCGTAAACAATACATCCTGTGTATTAAAATTTCCCTGTTCATCTGATTTCGAAAAGTAAAATCCGAAAGCCATTGCTTTAAGAATAAGGTCGTATTGCATTCCAGTATTCATGGCCATTTGAATAATGCCCGCAAACCTGTCGTTAATACCCAGTTTTCTGGGTAAATCCTGTCCAACCCTGAAAACCGTATCTTTCAGCGCCCGGTTTTGAAAACGGCTAAGTAAATCATCTACATGTAATTCGAGGTCATTCAATGAAAAATCGCCGGGATAAAAACGGATAAGCACATTGGCAGCCTGCATCATTGCATTACGCATGGCACTATAAACTTTGTTATCCTGTAAAACCTCGTAAATAAAATTGGCTTCGGGGTGGAAAAAATTCCCAAAATACGCCGCCGATGCATGACCCATATTATGAATAAAGGCCTTTCTATCAACCCATGCTTTTATGTTCTCTTTTGGACTCAACCCCGGAACATTTGGGATGGGGCCTTTAAATCCGTGTTTATCGAGAATTAACGAATTATAAGCCTCAGCAAAAATTAATAATGGATCCTCTTTCAGGTCTTCCTCTGTCATTATTGGAACCATTTTCCCGATGCTTGTTTCAACAAGTCCGACGAGGTTATCGATGGGATAATTTTTGGGTAATATTTCTGATAATCTGCTGTAAATAAATATCCCGGCGGAGCGCATATTTTCAGCAATAATAATGTCAAGCGGCCAATTTGGATATTTTTCATTTCGCAATAACAGCCCTTCTGCAATTCGTGGAATAATTTTCTCCAGTGTATTTTTACCTGCCGAAACTGCTATTAATGAAGCCCTGGATATTTCATGAATAACAGAAGTATTATCCAATCCGGAAACAGCCCTCACGTTTGGAACCACAATTATTTCGTCTGTTTTACCCTTAATTACAACGGGATAGCTTTTTCTAATATTCAACTCCCGAACTATGCCGAGGTCAACATCGACAAAAACCACCTGGTAACCGGCTAACCCGAACAGCTGTCCAATAAATGAGCGGCCAATTTTACCAGCACCAAAAATTAAAATAGATTTTTCATCCATTGTTTAGCTGTTTGATATATTCCTTATAAAAAGGGTTCATTAATTTTCGTTTCTCGCCCGGTGTATCCTGGAAATAGGTTCCCCCCATATAAAAGCATGAAAAACCGCCGGAAATATTTCCCCAGGTACAAGCTTCCTTCAGGTTTAAAATGGCACTGCCACTCTGGAGTTGTGATACCAGGTTTGCAATTACCCCACCTGCAAAATTATCGCCGCAACCTGTAGTATCGCCAACATGCCCTTTATTCAATTCTGTGGTAATAGCGGCAGAAACAGGCATTTCGGCAAACTCCGATTTATAAAAAATACTTTCTTTATCCGAAATCAAATTAACATTTTTAGCGCCATTGGTTACGAGCACTGCACCCGTTCCATGTTTCATGAAAAATTCCAGCGCCTCTTTCAGCGATGCTTTCCCGCTCAGACGCAAAGCTTCTTCCATGTTTGTAATCAGCAAATCTATATTCCGGTAACTCTCATCGCTTTTTCCGAGCGGCCATTTTTTATCTGGATTTGCTTTTTCATTTCTAAAATCGAAAACTGTATTTACAACCGTAATGCACCCTTCAGATTTTGCCCTGGCCAATAATTCAGTAAGTTCATCGTGTATTGACGGAACCAATGCTGTTCCTCCAAAAACGACAATATCAGAAGATAAAAAATCATCATCCAGGTATTCAGGCAAATAGTTACCTGCAGCACCGATAGAGTTAATAAAAATGCGCTCTCCGCTCCCATCGTTAAAATCAGGATCGGACAAAACTACCGTTGATGGAGTAACACCCTCGACCAACATATAATTATCCATATTTACGGGCGTTTTATTCAGCAAATCTTTAAGCAGGATGCCATCTTTGTCGTTTCCGTAACCTCCATAAAAACGAATTTCGCAATCAGTATTTTCGAGCATTTGGGATGCGTGGATAAGCGCAACAATTCCCGGACCTCCAATGTTTATTTTATCGGCTGGTTTTCCTTTGGTAAGGTCATGAATAACCATTTGGAAATCATGTCCGCTAAATTTTTCAAATTCACTGGTAAATACGAGCTGCCCCGGAGTTAATCCGCCATCGCCTCTTTTTTTCGAAATATAAGATGAAAAAGAGGGGGAAGAAAAGGAGATGTTATTGTAAAGGAGATCTACCAGACAACATCCTACTCCGGAAACCTTGATTTTTTTTGTCATAGTAAAAGAATTAATTCTGATTTGATTGATATAGATTAATCCGGCTTTTGCATTTTTAAATAAATTTTTGGTAATCAGATGCAAGCAAATGAATCGGAGCTTCATCCTCTTCAATTTCAGGAAATCTACCAACGGGCTCAAAAAAACGGTTATCAGAAGTATCGTCGTTAACGGCGCTTACTTCGCCCACAAAAACTTTCCCTTTTCCCGGTTCACCATAAAAGCGGTGGTAAATACCCTGTTCAAGGCAAATACTTTCGCCTGGTGTAAGGATTACTTTGGAATTTGGTTTCAGATGATGTTTAACGCCATCAATTTTAATGTAAAATTCAGCATCAGAAAAAGCTTCCTTTTTATCTGAAGCATACAATTCCAAAACCAGGTTTCCCCCGCCTCTGTTGATGATATCTTCCATTTTGCTCCAATGGAAGTGCATTGGTGTTTCCTGCATTTCTTCCACAATCATCGCTTTTTCGGCATAAGGTTTTTTGTCTTTTTTAAAATTACCGTTTCGGATTGTGAAGAGGATGAGACCGCGCTGGTGAAAATCGTTACTGCCAAAATCGGTTAAATCCCACCCCAGCATATTGTCAACTATTTCAGAACAAGTGTCGTATTTTCCTTTCCAATCTTTTGGCTCCCAATATCCCCAGGGAGGCAATTTAAAATTCATTTTGTCGAAAAATTCGATGGATTCCCGAATCAGTTGGTTTATTTCGCTTCGTTTCATAAAAATTAATTTTGATGTGTTTTATTGTTTATTGTTATTTTTTCATTGTTCTCTTTTTGAATGTGTACGCATTTTCCGGTAACTTTTCTTTTTCCTTTGCACAAGCCTGTTTAGTTTTCAGCCATTCGGATTGCCTTTGCTCCCTCAATCATTGCCATAAAACCATCAACAGGAATATATTCAGGAATAGAATTCCCGGACCCCAGCGCATATCCTTTACAAACAGAGCGGAAATAAGTTCCATCTTTTACTACCTTCTGAAAAATAGTTTCAGGTTTCTCAAGTATCAGGAGATTTAGATCAAAACCGCCGAACAAACCAATTTTATCAGCGTATTTTTCGATCCACGTCCTGAAAGGAGCAATTTCGTCTTCGTTTGAATGCTTTGCATCAATTCCTAGATTAATAATATCATCCATCACTTCAAAAATATTTCCGCAACTGTGTATTAGAAATTTTTTACCTGAGGCATGAACCACATCAATTACTCTTTGGTATTGCGGAAGAATGTGTTGCCGTATTGTGTCATGCTCGAGCAATGTTCCTGATTTAAATCCCAGATCATCGCCCATCCGGTGAAACACAAACAAGTCGCCGTATCTTTTTGTCATTTCCGACCAAAGCTCAACATACAAATCGCCGATTCGAACAAACAAATCCCTGAAAAGATCGGGATACAAATACTGGAGAACGGCAAGATATTCGTACCCAACCAGGTCCTGGCTCGACTCAAATATCCCGTATCCACAACCGCCATAAGCTTTCATCCCGTCTGGCATCACCTCTCTTATTGCTTCGAGGTGCGGCGTGTAAGTTTCCCAAAAAATCCGAGGAATATCACCGAACGGAAATTTTTCAAAATCTGCTCGGGTTTGAATTGGCCCGGGCATTCCGCCCATTATTGCACCATGCCCGGGATAAATGTCACATATCGCCGCTTCAAAATCGAAGGCATCGTATGTCATCGATTTCCAAAAGCCCGTTATTTTTGAATAATAATCCTTTAATTTTCTGAAGTCAAGTCCGCTGACAGACAAATTTTCCCCCAAAACCTTTGAAATAAAAGGCGTATCAATATGATGCTCATAAAGAGGTAATCTTTTAGGTTTTACATTGTTTAAAACATCCAAAAGGTTAGTGTAATCCGGTTGAAATAACTGCTTGTTCATACTTCCATGTTCAATCCTTTTATTTTATATGCTTTTTGAGCACTCTGCTTTAAACCACTGAGAATATTCTCGCTACAAGTTTTTACCCCATTCTTTATTCGGTTCAGGTCCCATTTCAAGAACCAGTTTTCCACCGTTAACAATGTCCTGAAATTTTATCCTGACCTTATTTAACGGTTCGTTGTTAAAAGTAGCCGATTGAATATAAATGTTTTCTTTCGAATTATTCCGTGCTTCAATGACGAACTCTTTTCCTTTGTAGTAATTATTATCGAGTTTAATTGTTATTTTATTGAATAACGGACTGGATATGTTGACCATAGGTACCGTTTCGCAACCTCCTTCCATTTCAAAAAGTCCCATTGCACTCATCACAAACCAGCCACCCATTTGTCCTTCATCTTCGTCGCCTTCCCATCCATGGTAGGGTGTCGAGCCATAATAAGTATCGAGTATTGCCCTTGAGTATTTTTGCGTTAGCCAGGGTTTTCCTGAATAATTGAATAAATACGGGGCCTGCATATTTACCTGGTTTCCCATGTTAATGTAATATTCAACCGGTTCGGGCATATACCTGTCGAAAGCATGAGCGGCAAACTTTTCAGCCACCGATTTTTCAAAACCCTCTTCAAGCCTGGCATTGAATAAATCTACCCCGATTAGATCGATAAGTCCCGGTATATCATGCGGTACATATAATGAATATTGCCAGCCATTGCCTTCAACCAAATACTGCCCTGAAAATGGATTGTAATTTTCAAGCCATTTTCCTGTTGAATCTTTGGGCACAATAAATTTTAATTCAATATTAAAGTGGTTTTTCCAGTTCTCCGATCTTTTCATCAGGTATTCATAATCATCAGTTTTCCCCAGGGCTTTTGCCATTTGAGCTACGCAAAAATCATCGTAAGCATAATCCATGGTACTACTTGCCGGATTCATTTCATAAGGTACATATCCTTTTTTAATGTAAACGTCGAGAAATTCATTCCCGGCGAGGCCAGAGCACGGCAACAGTTCTTTGCCCTGTTCCGTAACTGTATGGTGCACCGCCCGGTAAGCTTCACCGATATCAAAATTCCGGATGCCTTTCTGGTAAGCGCCCACAATCATTGCAGTTTCGTGCGAAACTTCCATAATACCGGTATATTCAACGCCGGTTGGGCCAACGCTTGTCCAACCATTTTTCCTGAAAAGTTCAAGCTGGGTTTCAATATAGCTGTTCATGATATCGGGTGTAACCAGCGACCATAAACTGTTCAGGTTCCAGAATGAATTCCAGAATGAATCGCCACCAATCATTCTTTGTCCTTCAGGCATTTGTTGCACATTCTCACAAGGATCCATGTATTTGCCATCAACATCGTTCCATGTTTGTTTTGCCGCGTAACTGCGGTATAGGTTTGTATAGAATTTCTTTTTATCCTCGTCCGTTCCCCCCTCAACTTCAACTTTATTTAAAATGTCGGTCCATTGTTCGCGAACATTGCTTCTGACAGCTTCAAAGTCCCATCCAAAACCATCCATTTCGGTTTTCAAATTAAGCCGGGCCTGATCGATATTAACCAATGAAATACCCGATTTAACCATAATTACCTCACCGGCAGTGGTTTTGTAGGTTACATAAGCGCCAATGTCATTCATTCCCGAAATTGAAGTAGTATCTTTTGTGAGTTTCCCTTCATTCCAGCCATTGAACGTATCAAAAGGCTTGTCGAATTTCAGTACAAAGTTCAGTGTATATTCATTCCAGTCAGAACGCCCGATTTTGCATTTGGCAAATCCTTCAATTTCCGTATCGCTAACTTTTATAATTTCAGCATCCAGAATACTATAACTGTATTCTGCCGGAAAAAGTAAATCAATCAAAATCCTCGATTCCTTCTTTTCGGGAAAGGTATATTTTTGAAATCCGCACCGTGTTGTTACCGTCATTTCGGCAAAAACATCATGGTCGTACAAATGAACCGAATAATATCCCGGCGACGCCTTTTCAGTTTCTTTTTCGATACGGGAATGATAACCTGCGCCACCGCCTTTATACGCTGCATCAACCGGCCTGTCCGTAAAAACCAGGTCTGTTGTTGCAGGCATCATGCGTAATCCGGCCATTGTCCAGGCATGAATATGGCTAAAACCTGAAATACTGTTAATGGCATATTCATAACCGCTCATCCAAACATCTCCCTGATTGTCGGGGCCAAGCTGAACCATTCCAAAAGGAGCGGTTGCATAAGGTCCGAGCATCCATCGCGAGTTCGAAGTTCCGATGAATACATCTACCCAATCAATTGGGTTTTTAATAGTTTGTTGTCGAAGGCAGCCGGCAAAAGCAACCAGCATAATAGAAATAATCAGAATTTTAGCTTTCATATCTTCATTTTAAAACGGAATTTCATATCCTCGCCAAACCACATCATAAAATTGGTACCCCACACATTGTTATGCAGGCAAAAATGCACGCCGTCTTTGGCATTAGCTAGCTGGTTGTCAAAATTCAGCAGGTTTCTTTCACCCAGAGCTACCAGAGGAACGTCGAGGGATTCAATGATACACTTATGGTCGCTGTCATCTAATTTTACGTCATTTTGAATGGCATGCAGTTTTCTGTTCCCATCTTTAACAACATCCCTGAAATTAACGGCTTGCCCCATTTTATCCAGAATCCAGTTTCCTTTTTGTATAGCGGGCATAAAAGTAAACCATGAAGCTTCAGGCAGTCTGTGGGCAGGTTTCTTAAACCAATTCAGTGTTGCCTGAATTTCCTTAATTTCGCTGGGGAAAAATAATTCGGTGGTAATTGCCCTTGGACTTCCTCCCACTGGCTGTTTATTTTCGCCGCTCACAACCATGTCAATCAGAAGTTTAGTGCCATTTGCATCCTGCTTTATAAAAACATCCTGTACTTCAGGCAGCCAGGTTTTTGAAACCGCACCGGCAATTTCCTGACCGGGTTTTCCAAAGTCCCGAAATGCCCATTCCACTTTTTGGGTCAGGTACTGATCCAAAAATCGATCATAATCTTCCCTGGAAAAAGTTTGATAAGCGTATTGGAACAATGGCTGCCGCTTACCGGCCCATTCTGTTCCCGATTTTTTATCCCTCAGTTGAATAATTCCGCCGGCTGCAGGATCAATACCGAACGAGAAAAATGGCGTATCAAAGGAGAGTTTATCCTTGGTCAATTTTGTAAAACCTGATTTATCTACGGGAACAGGTTTTAATTCTGCCAGTCTTTTTTCTGCCAATTCAGGTTGCGGAAGTTGGACAATGCCATCGTAGATGTATCGCCGTTTTTCGTTCCACGATTCCTCCATTAATTTGTATTTGGGTTGTGACCGCGCCGCTAAAAAATCTTCCGGTTTATAAATATCCCAGTCTTTTAGCCAGGTTTTTACATCCAAACCCCAGGTATGTTCGGCCACCATTAGCAGCGGAATTCCAAAGGCAATGTCGGTGGAATCGCCGAAATTAAAAACCTTGTTTTTCAGCAGTTCATTCCTAAGCCGTGAAATCTCCCGGAATTGTGCAATTTTTAAAGGATCACTTCCAACGCCGTGAATCCAGGTATCGCCTAATTCACTTGTAACAACGGGCAACACCGATTTAATATTGGAAATTTCATTTGCCACATCACTGAGATTTGATGCAATTATCCGGGCATTTGGAAACTGATTTTGCAGATTTTTATAAATAGCAAGGATTTGTTCAGGATTATGAGGCCCGTGATTATCTCCGGTAAAAGATATATTCACAGCCGTTTTTATTCCCGGAATAACCATTGTACTTCCGTAATCTGTTTGATTCATAACGACTACTTCTGAACCATCGGGAGCCTGCCATCTGAAAAGCGGCGGGACATCAGGTGAAGTACTGGCAGGGTTTTTACCTATATGTAAGAATGAAATATTATTCTTTGCCAGCAACGGCACGATACCTCTTGAGTGTCCGGGTACATCTGTCATTTTTGCACCTGTGGTTTTTTTCCCAAACCGTTTATCAAGATTCACAGATAACTGAATTCCCAGTTCGAACAACGACGAATCAGCCAGTTCAGAATGCAGGGTAAATGGTAGCCCGTGCCAGGCAATATCCCCGTTTTGAATAGCTGTCTCCATACGTTTTCGCATGGCAGGGTCGGATTTTTCCAGAAAATGATAGATGAGGAAGGAACCGGTTGTCCAGACATACTGCTCAGTTTCCCTGGTTTTCCGCATATCTTCCGATAATGAGATTGCCTTTGGGATAAAATCATGTATGTAGGTATCAAATACTTTATCGGCCAGATTTGTGAAACCTACATCCAAATGTGTTTTAAAAATTATATGAACCTTCTCAATTTCAGCAGCATCGCTTCTACTATTTATGGTAACACCAGAAATAAAATGTGGTATTGCCAGTATTCCAATTGTGGAAGTAGAAGCTGTTTTCAAAAATGTTCTGCGTTTAATGTTCATTCTTGTTCGTTTAATTTACAGTGTTATCGTTGTATTTTTTCTGTAACTCTGAAAGCTGATTTTTCAAACTGGTCAAATTTTTTCTCGTCATCTTTCACATTCAGAAATTCCGTTTCTTCTTTTTTGTAGGCTTCATCCCATACGCGGCGCTCATCCGGTGTAAGCCTTTCCATTTCTGCGTTATATTCCCGTGGCGCCCAATGGTTGACCGAGACAGTATCGCAAGTGAAGCATGGCACCTTAAAATCCATACGGATGTCCATGTGATCTTTCACGGTTAACATTTGT
>CAMTWS010000161.1:0-13713 GCA_947085485.1 uncultured Prolixibacteraceae bacterium | reverse complement strand
CTGCATATCATCTCCCAACATACTTACCGCAATTGAAAAAGATGTACTATACGTTTTTGTTACTATTTTGCTCGTTTTAAAAGCTGCCTCACTAAATAAATCCATTTTTTTAACTTAAGAGAATGTTGCTTATTGATTAAATCGTTCACTCTAATTTAAATCAATAAGATAAACACAACAAAAGACAATTTGTTTATAATATTCTGGGCTAAGTTAAACAATATTTGCAGAACTTTAGACGAATCAACGGTTTAGAGATAAATTTTAGTTTGAAATTACAAACAGAGCAGAAATATTTATTCGTCAAAAATTATCAGAAACAAATTTTTATAACAACTGGGGAGAAGTTTACAACATCGGGTTTCCGTAGGTGATATTGCTGTTTCTTTCGAAGTCGTACAATGTGAAAATCCGTAACTGGTAGTATGCAACCCAATATGAACGAATTGAATAAATGTAATCGCGTTTGGCCTTGTCGCGTTCCTGAAGTGCAATATTTAAATCGGTAATGCTGAGTTCGCCGTTTTGGAATTTTCTCAGGGCAATCAGGTATCCGTTTCCGGCAACCCTATCGGCTTCGCTGGCAGTTTTCAACTGGTCTTTAAGCAAGCTAAACTGCTCAACCTGCACTATTATTTCACGGTTAAACTCTTCAATGTCTTTGTTAACATCGAAAATTGTCAGATCCCGCGCTGTTTCTGCAAGTTTTACCGATGATGCCGAACGCCCCCAGTCGAGAATCGGCACATTCAATGCAACTCTCAGTGTACGGTCCTTTTGGGGGTTTTCGTAAACTTCAGGTAATGTTTCACCACTGTTCGAAAGTCCAAAACTCCCTGTTAATGTTGCTTTTACTCCGGTATTGCTTTTTGCCTCGGCGAGTTCGCGGTCGGCATTTATTAAGCGACGTTTGTAGAGTGAGGTTTCCTTGCGGTTTTCTTTTGCTTTTTCCAAAGCCAGTTCCGGAATGATATCAAAAAGTGTCATATTAAGCGGGATTATTAATTCCAGTTCTCTGTCTTCCTTTAATCCGATGTAGGTACGCAATTCAAAATCGGCATTCTTCAGTTCCATTCTTGCCTGGTTCAGCGATTTTTGTGCATTTAATACCGAAAGTTCGATACGCGAATAGTCGTTTTCCGAAATCTGACCCAACTCTTTTTTCGTTTGCGAAATTTTTAAATTGTCCAAACTGTTTTTCAGGTTGTTTTGGGCCAGATTGTAGTTGGTTTGTACCGAAAGAAACGTAAAGAAACGATAAGTAGCACTCAATGAAATCTGTTCTATATCTTCAACGAACCGTTTTTGTGCTTCATCGTAAACCATTGGTTCGGTTTTTTTATACCATTTCATCCAGTTGTAATCAAAAAGCGGTTGGCTAAAACCAATTACAAAGGGCGCTCCCGAAAAACTGGTTGTGTTAAGATTCAGGTTGCGAATTCCATAAGCCGAAGTACCTGCCCAAATATAGGTTCCCAATAATGGGATGGATTGATTAAGCGATAAGTTTGCTGATGCAGCAAGGTTCGAAACCTGTTTAAACTCGATACTTCCATCGGGTTGTGTGATGGGTTGTGTTGTGTGCCGGTAGTTGGGCAAATCGCTGTTAAAAACCAGTTGTGGCCTGAACTGTGTTTTATAGTTACGGTAACGCCAGTAAAAATTTACATTCGTGTTTTGAACATATTTTATGGCCGAGGATTGAGTTACAGCCATATCAATTACATCTTCGAGGCTTAAAACAAATTTAATCGTGTCGGTTTGTGCTGAAGGTGTATTTGCTCCGAAAATGAGGCTGAAAACTATAAAAGCAAATCGTTTCATAACAGGTTACTTATTAATATCAAATTCATTTAAGTTACGGAACCCGCCGATTTCTTCAGCAATAACAACATCGCCCTCTTTCAGCCCCAATAGAATTTCGCAATATTCGTCTCCAACTATTCCGAGTAAGATTTCCTTCTTTATTGCCTTATCTCCTTCAATAACAAAAACCTTGAGCTTTTTCCCGTTTTCAAAATCCGGTAATTTTTTTATTCTCAAGGCATTTTCTTTTTTATTGTTGAAAATCTCGATTTGTACATTCTGATTGGCGATTAGTTTTGGATGGCTGCTTTCTTCGAGGTGTACATTAAATTGCACTTTATTATTTTCAACTATAGGGGTGATATTTCCAACCAATCCTTCCAGTTTTTCGTTTTCGATGGTTACATATACCTTCGAACCGGTTTTTATCTGGCCGGCGAACTGCTCGTTTATCGAGCCAATCAATTTAAAAGAGCTTAAATCCGACATGCGGACCAGCATTTTGTCGACAGCAACTTTTTCTCCAACACTACCCGAAATAATCAGTATTATTCCCGACGAAGGCGCCCTGACATTCATTTTATAAAGCAATGCCTGCTTGTCCTCCAAAGCCTTTTCGTCCATGCGGATTTGCAACAGTAACCCCCTGTCTTCGGCTTTGAGTTGTTTCAGCCTGAGCAAATTCTTCTCTATCAGCATGGCCAGATCTTTTTCGGCCAATGTAATTTCCTGTTTGGTTTCCTCAACACGTGCCGGCGAAATACCTCCAACTTCGAGAAGTTGTTCCTGGTCCGAAAGTTGGGCTTTCAGCGATATCACTTTCAGTTTTTTTACTTCTTCGTTGTAATCCAAATCGAGTTTTGTGCTTTGCGCTGTCAACTGGTTTCTTTCCAGGTTATTACGCTTTACTTCCAACTGGTCTTTCAGTTTTTCTATTTCATCTAAAACAGGTTCGGTTTGCAACTGCAGAATAATTTCTCCCGATTGAACATGATTCCCGGGCTCTTTTAAAATGCTTTTTATTATGCTGGCCGCCGGACTTAAAAGAATTACTTCGTTTTCAGATTCAATAATCCCGGTGGCCTTTGTGGTTGAAATTACTTCGCCCCTATCAACTGTTACTGTTTCGAATTTGCCCGATTTTATGGAGTTCGGAACAAGCGCTCCCTGGTAAAACAAAATGACACCCATTGCAATTATTGAAATTACAACTGCAAGAGTTATGAATAAATTTTTTTTGGTTCCCATTGGAAATAGTTGGTTTTTAATAATTTAAAAGGATGTCAATAACTGAGGCATCCGTTATAAAGGGAACAAAGTTAATAAAAGAGATGTAATGTTATGATGATTTTTTGTCGGAAAATTACCGAATCTTATCTGTGTACAGTTTCTTAATACTGGCAAGGTATTCCACATCCATCTGATCCGACCGGATGCGGACTGCTTCGTACAATTTGCCGTTTGAATAAAATGAAGCGCTTGCTGCATCAAATTCATGCCCGTCCCAGTTGTATTTTACATCCATTGTAACTTTCACAAAAGCCGCGTGGTGTAAGTATTTTGGTATTTCAATGTAGGCAAAAGTCGGATCTTCAGCATTAAGGTAAATTCCTTCACCAATGTTTTCAAGCAATAGAAATTTTACAATTTTTACATTGGCCTCCAGTATCCCTTTCAGCTTTTTATTCATTAAAAAATGAATCCCCTGATTTACGTAAGCTTCCTGAATTTTAGCAACCAAATCGATTTCCGGAAGATGGCGAACGCGAATTACGTTCAGAAATTCAGAGCCAATTGTCATATATCCTTTACCTGCATCGAAATTCCACTGGTATTCTTTTTCAATGTTTTGCGTTGCCCTGATTATATCTTCAAGCGGGTATTGACGGGCCAAAACCATATAAATATAAATGGGCCGTGAACTTGTAGGAGTATCGTGGTAGTACCCCGGGAATGGGTTGAGCGAATCGAAAACAAGGCTGCCCGGCATCACTTTTTCGTCGATGGCAACTACTGTGTCGTTTTTTGTAAGGTTGGCGAAAACTTCCATTTTTTTGTTATTTCCCATAATTAATATCTTTGATTTTTATTTAATAAACGTATGACTGCCAAAGTAGTTCAATTTAAACAAATCGGGCCGGTTATTTTTATAAAAAACCGGCGTTCTAAAAATATAAAGATTAGTATAAAACCCGATCAAACCGTACGCGTTTCTTTTCCATTTTATGCTTCTTCGTCCGAAGTATCGCTATTTGTAATGAAAAATATCAGCTGGATTACCGGTCAGCAACAAAAATTTGAAACAAAAAGAAGTAAAATTGAGCCTGGCCAGTTGCAAACCAGGTTACATACGATTACAATTTTGGAAGGTGTTGCAAACAAGACAAAAATTAATTTCAATAATATTGAAATCAGTTTGGCAGATATTGGTTCGGAAAGTTCGGGGAGTTACCTGGAAAATGTGATGATTGGAATTTACCGGTTTGAAGCAAAGAAAATTTTACCTCCGAAATTAACCGAACTGGCGCAAAAAAATGGCTTTTCATTCAATAGGCTGACCATCAGAAACAACAAACGAAATTGGGGGAGCTGCTCTGCGCGAAACAACATTAGTTTGAATTTACAAATGATGAAATTACCCGATGAACTGATTGATTATATTCTTTTGCACGAGTTGGTGCACACCCGGATTAAGAATCACGGGCCACAATTCTGGGCGAAATTAGATGAGTTAACCAATTTTAGGGCGCGCGAATTATCAAAACAGGTGAGGAAATTTTCAACATATACACTTTAAAATGAATTGGAACAAATTACTGTCAACCAAACGACTGGGAATGGAAGACTGGGCAACTTCGGAAAGGAGCGAAGATCGCACCCAGTTTCAGCGCGATTACGACCGCATTGTTTTTTCGTCGCCTTTTCGCCGGATGCAAAATAAAACGCAGGTATTTCCCTTGCCGCAACATATTTTTGTGCACAACCGGTTAACCCACAGTCTCGAAGTGGCCAGTGTGGGCCGTTCGCTTGGAAATTTGTTAGCCGAAAAATTAGTTGCCGAAGTTCCGGGAAATCCGTTGGTTTCAGAAATTGGTACAATTGTTTCAACTGCTTGCCTGGCCCACGATTTAGGCAATCCACCGTTTGGCCATTCGGGCGAAGCTGCCATTTCAAACTTTTTTGAAAAAGGCGCCGGTAACGAATTTAAAAATCAGCTTTCGGTGGGCGAGTGGAAAGATTTTACCCATTTCGATGGAAATGCAAATGCTTTCCGCATTTTAACGCATCAGTTTAACGGTAAACGGCCCGGCGGTTTTGCGCTTACCTATTCAACTTTGGTCAGTATAGTTAAATATCCGTACGAATCGGCACTGGCAAAAAAGCCAAAATTCGGATTTTTTCAATCTGAAAAAGAGGATTATAAAAAAATTGCAAATCAGCTTGAAATAGGATTAAAACCCGGAATTACTGCATCGTTTTGCCGTCATCCGCTTGTTTATCTGGTTGAAGCTGCCGACGATATTTGTTACCAGATTATGGATTTGGAAGATGCCTTTAAACTTGGAATTTTAAGTTACAACGACACCAAAACCATGTACCTCGGGTTTTACGATTCGGAGTTTGATAATAAACAGATTGAAAACATTGAGGCAACCCTGAAACGCTTAACCGATAAAAACGAGCAAATCAGTTATTTACGTGCTGGAGTTATCGGCAAATTAATTTACGAGTGTATAGGCATATTTACCGAAAACCACGAAAATATTCTGTCAGGCGAATTCAACAGGAGTTTAATCGGGTCGTTAAAAGGGAAACAGGCAGAAGCAATGAACACGGTAAAAGAAATTTCGTATTCTCAGGTTTATAATCATCGTTCGGTGGTTGAAATTGAGATAGCCGGTTATAAAATAATCGGAGCTTTGCTCGAAGAATTTGTGGGTGCAATTATGAACCCCAAAGATTTGTACAGCAAAAAAATCCTTTCGCTTTTACCCGAACAATACAAAACTGTGAGCGATTCGGGTTATCTGAAAATTCAATCGGTTGTTGACTTTGTTTCAGGGATGACCGATGTTTTCGCGCTCGATTTGTATAGAAAAATAAAAGGAATCAGCTTGCCGGGGGTGGTGTAAAAGAGTTTCAAGTTCAGAGTTCAAAGTTTAAAGTTGGGTCAACAATACTTTTTCCGTTTACCGAGATTGTATTTTTATGAAGCTGTTTTTTCAACTGGTCAATAATTACAGGCAGGCCACCAGCGTAAAAGAAATCTTCCATCAGGTATTTTCCCGAAGGCATCAGGTTGAGAAGAAGTGGCAGGTTACTTCCTAATTTGTCAAAATCGTCAAGGTTAAGTTCAATTCCGATTCGGCCGGCAATGGCAATTAAATGAATAATTAAATTAGTCGATCCGCCAACGGCAGAGTTTATTTTTATGGCATTTTCGAAATCTTCGCGGGTTACAGTTCCATTTTTTAACCCCTCCGAAAGTTGCCATGTAAATGTTCCTTAGCCAATATCTTTTCCCCTGAATTTACCGTTCAGCAATCCGCCCATTGCCTCTTTTCGTGCGTTTGGCCCACCGGTTGAAAGCTGCGCTATCAGTTTTCTGATAGGCATACTTTTTGCCCCAGCCCCGGTTGGTAAAATGGGTAATAAACAACGATTCACCTACGATTACCCTCGAACCGGCAGCCAGTAATTTGTCAAATAATCCGGCTGAAGGATTTGAACCGTCACCCATTCGTGTGGTGAAATCAATTCCGTCTTCCATGTACAACATTGCACCAGCGTCGGCAATTACGACTTCCTGCGGGTCGAGCGCAATTTCAACAAGTTGCACATCGTGCCCTATAATTTTGTAGTCAATTTCGTGTGATTGCATAATCTGTTTTTCTAAATGTTTAAGCGAATAAAGATAATGATTTTGATAATTGGGTTGTTGTGTGTAATTCTTTATTTATCTCATTTAAAATATTCCTTTTTGGAATAATTATTTTTTGTATCTTTGCAAAAATAAGTAAGATGAATGAAGTAACTATAAAAAATTCAGGTGCAACCTTTACACCAACAGAATTAGCTGATTTCCTTGCTGATAAGTTGATTTCAGAACTTTTTCAGGAGTCAGCAACTTCATATACAATACTTGACCCTGCCTGTGGTGAAGGAGAACTACTGGCTTCAATAGCTAAAAAGTTCAGTGCTTCAAACAATAAAATCAACATTAATATAAAAGGTTTTGATACAAATATTGACTATGTAATTTCCGCAAAATCAAATCTATCGGAGTTTAGTTTTAATGTAGATATTCAAAATCAAGATTTTTTAAGTACGCAAGGAGTTTGTTCTGAACCGTTGAATCTTTTTAATCAGAACATTAATGAAGAATATGCAGATTTGATTATTGCTAATCCTCCTTATGTCCGGACTCAAATTCTTGGAACTGAGAAAGCACAGGAAATTGCAAAACGCTTTAATCTAAAAGGACGTGTTGATTTGTATTATCCATTTTTGATTGCAATGACGAATGTTCTAAAGAAAGGTGGATTAATAGGTGTAATAACCTCAAACCGATATTTATTTACAAAAAGTGGTGAGTCAATCAGGAAGTTTTTACTTGAAAATTATGAACTTATTGAGGTGATAGATTTAGGTGATACTAAAATTTTCGATGCGGCAGTTTTACCTGCAATTTTTATTGGACGAAAAAAAACAAACAAAAAGCAAATTTCAGAACCTTGTAAGTATGCCAAAATTTATGAAGAATTAAATGGGGGAAATAAAACATTTATAAAATCAAATTCTTTATTTGAAATTTTAAACACTAATCAATCAGGCATTTACACGGTTAATGATAAAAAATACAATTACTCAGTTGGCTTATTAAAACATGCATTAAATAAGACTGATATATGGCAAATGACCAATACTGATGAAAATCAATGGATTGAACAAATAAATAGAAACACGGGATTTTTAATAGGTGATAAATTTAAAGTAAGAGTTGGTGTAAAATCGTGTGCAGATAAAGTGTTTATTAAACAGATCTGGGAAAAAGAATCCATTATTCCTGAAAATACCTTGTTTAAGAAGCTAATATCACAAGAAAATATAAAACGCTGGTGCTTTTCGGCTGAAAATGACCTTAAAATTCTATATCCTCATTATTCAGCCAACGGAAAACGATTAGTTATTGATTTAGAAGACTTCCCAAACGCTAAAAAATATTTTGAGTCTAATAAAGAGCAATTAGCAGATCGCACTTATTTAATTGAAGCAGGTCGTAAGTGG
This sequence comes from uncultured Prolixibacteraceae bacterium, assembly GCA_947085485.1. Taxonomy (GTDB): domain Bacteria; phylum Bacteroidota; class Bacteroidia; order Bacteroidales; family Prolixibacteraceae; genus Draconibacterium. The sequence continues at coordinate 5,619 of CAMTWS010000161.1, read as the reverse complement.
TATGAAATGTGGGTACCACAAAATCCGGAATTTTGGGCTTTGCCTAAATTGGTATTTCCTGATATTAGTGTCGATGCCCGATTTTATTATGATGAAAATGGTTCGGTCGTGAATGGCAATTGCTATTGGATTGTTGCTCATACTGAACAAGAAAATGAGTTGCTATTTTTAATTCAAGGTGTTGCGAATTCAAATTTAATGGCGCAATTCCATGATTTATGTTTCAACAATAAACTATACTCAGGAAGAAGAAGATATTTTAGCCAGTATATTGAAAAGTATCCAATACCGGACCCACGCAAAGAAAGTTCAAAGCAGATAATTGAAATTGTAAAAAAACTAAATAAACTATCTGCAATGAACGAAAATGTTACAGAATTGGAATTTGAACTTAATAATTTGGTTAATAATTCTTTTGGTTTTTAAGGATTAAAAACACACTGTCCCTCGTGTGAATTGAAAAAACTCATAGGAATTGAGCGTTGGCATTTATAGCTGACATCGCTAACATAAGTAAATATTTCACCAAGTTTCTCTCCTGGAGCGAGTATTATACCTTCAATAACGTCTGTTTTGGGATTTGTAAGAGCAATTAGGTAACGTACATCAAAAGTCGTTAAGTTGTTTTCAGCAACAACAACTTCTTCTTTTTCAGGCGTAAATCGACCTAAATCGACTGTTTGGGCATCCTGAACTTTTACTTCAAGTAGTTGATTTGGAATATCGGGAAAACCGCCGACAAGATTTTCATTTACCGCCATTGAATAGCCTAAAAGTTCAAGTGTAATACGTTCAAGTGCTTGTCCTCCATTTTTTGTTGCATTATTGTCCAATTTCTTTCCAATAAGATTTTTGGCAACCAGTTCAGTCAATAGTTTAATTGAATACAGATTCTGAATGCATGGTTCCTTTGCAATTGAACTGCCCGGTTCTTTGTAATTATTTGTGATCAAATAGGATAACTTCTTTGTATCTGGATAACTTAAAATTTTTGATTCGCTTGAATAAATTTGATTTCGTGCTTTATTGGATATTAATAATTGATGCTTGATTGTTGGTTTTCCGAATTTTCCAAAATGTGACTCAATATAATCTGCTGACAGAATAATTATTGACGATATAATGTTTTTCCCAGAATCAATTTTAACAAATATGTATCTTACATCATCACATTTCAACGATGACCCCGAATCATATTTTACCAAAACTGTTTTGCAATTTGGTATCCTATTCCAAACTTGCAAATTATAAGATTCTCCGCTTGTTACAGTATAAGAATCAATTAATTCCCGAAGCATTTTGGGTACTCCTTTTTTCTTGGGTGGAACTATTTCAAATTCACCTACGTTCGCTCCTTCGGGTAGTCCATTCTTTAACAGCTCATTAGCAACAAGTTTTCTAATATTAGCTCCATCGGTTCGGGTTTTGCCGGTAAGTTTAAATTCACTTCCAACCAATCTATTTAAGATTTCTGGTAATTTGGCTATATCCGTCAAATGTTTTGGAGATTTTGGCGGAATTTTAAATGCTTCGTCCATAATTCTTTATTTTAATGATTCATCTTTAGGAATAAAGAATGATATGGGTTGATTATAAAAATTTGCTAATTCGAGTAAAATTAAGAAGTCAATACGTCTGGCTCCATTTTCAATTTTTGACAACTCGCTTTGTGAAATAATCTTACTATTCGATACTTGTTTTTGTGAAAGTCCTGCTTGTTCGCGAGCTTCAATCAATTTACTTGAGAGGAGACGCCTCTTTTTACTATAATCATTTCTGTTCATAAAATGTAATATTCCATTTAGCAATATTATGAAGAATGATTTGGTATTCCTTTTTGGAATATGCTTATTAAATACAGCATCTAAATCCTGTTAAAATCAGATTTTTTCCGACCTTTGCAAAAAATCAGAAAATAAGATGAAGCAGGAATATAATAAAAGGAAACCAGTTGAAAAAGGCGGAAAACGGATTGGTAAAAGTTTGCCGTCAAAAACAGCAGGTTTCGCAAAAAAGAAACAGACAACATCCAAAAGGGCTGATGGAGAACAGAAGTTTTCGACAGAAAAGAAAAGAACTTTTTCTAAACCAAAAACAGGTGGGTTAAAAAATATTCCTAAAAAAAACAACCCAACCGGAGAAATGCGGTTAAACCGTTTTATTGCCAACGCTGGTGTTTGCTCGCGCCGTGAAGCCGATACTTATATTTCGGCCGGAATAGTTTCGGTTAATGGCAACATTGTAACCGAGTTAGGTGTAAAAGTATTGCCTGCCGATGAAGTTCGTTTCGATGGAACCCGCCTGAATGCCGAGAAAAAAGTGTATTTACTTCTCAACAAACCCAAAGATTTTGTTACAACTACAGACGACCCGCACGCCGATAAAATTGTAATGGATTTGGTAAAAGATGCCTGTACGGAAAGAATTTACCCCGTTGGCCGCCTTGATAGAAATACCACCGGATTGCTGCTTTTTACAAACGATGGCGATCTCTCGAAACGATTGACTCACCCCAGCCACACCATGAAAAAAGTTTATCAGGTTTCGCTTGACAAACCGGTTACAATGGATCATTTACAGCAGATTGCCGATGGAATTGACCTTGAAGACGGGCACATTGCTGCCGATGCTGTCAGTTACATTAGCAATGAAGAGAAAAACGAAATCGGGATAGAGATTCATTCGGGAAGAAACCGGATTGTGCGTCGAATGTTTGAGCATTTTGGGTACAGGGTAAAAAAACTCGACAGGGTTACGTATGCAGGGCTTACCAAAAAGAACCTCCCGCGTGGAAAATACCGTTTTCTTACTGAAAAAGAGATTCAATATCTGAAAATGCAGTAAATGAGCCTGGTATTACGAATAAAAATTTAATTTAGGCGATGAACCTTTGTCTAAAGTGAGTAGATTTTATTGGCAGAGTGTTTTGATTTTTTTATCGAAAGTGTGAATTAAAGCTCCCAGAACATGATTGCTGGCAACTAAGATTGAATCAATAAAATCAATGTTTTTGCTTTGATAGATTGTTAATGCTTCTTTTAAGACTGTTTTGTTTGCTGTGATATTTGGATAGTCTAAAAGTAACGAAATAGAATCGTTAATTTTCTGGCGGGGAACTTCATAAACTTTTTGGAGAACATAAACAACCTCAGCACAAACTTCATTGGGGAATTGTATCTGTCTGTTTTCTATTATCTTAACTGCCTCAGCTGAAAAAATTACATGGTCGTTTAACAAATACCTCAACACAATATTGGCATCAACTATTTCCATGTTTTTCTTGTACCAACATTTGCCACGCCTGTTTTTCCAGATTTATTTTTTCATCGGTACTAAAATCGGATAACACTCCGGCAGCAGATTTGGATAAGGATTTATTTTTAGTTTTAACGCTCTCTGTAACAGTTATCTCAACGTATTTTCCAATAAAATCTTTTAACTCCGAAACCCGCAGGGTTGGGGATAAAATCTTTCGTTTTATTTTAATACTTAACATTTTACTTTTGTTTTTTTCAAAGATAGAAAAATTTGAAAATGAATAAAAGTGTAATTTTACTATTATTCTTTTACTTATAATTTAGTTTTGGAAAAGGAATTCTTACAAATAATAAAAAAGAATCAGGGGATTATACACAAGGTGTGTAATATTTACTGCGACGATCAGGACGATCGCAATGATTTGTTTCAGGAGATTGTAGCGCAACTCTGGAAATCATTTCCTTCTTTCCGTGAAGAATCGAAGTTTTCGACCTGGATGTACCGTGTGGCACTGAATACAGCAATAACCACCTTCAAAAAAACAAAACGCCGGCCCGACCAAAATCGGTTAACCTTTGAAAACTTTCAGGTTAAAGATGAAAACTATGATACCGAAACCGAAGAAGAAATCAAAAATTTACACAAGGCAGTGGCTCAACTAACAGGTGTCGAGAAATCGATCGTTCTATTATTTCTGGAAAATAAAAAGTACGAGGATATTGCAGAAATTACTGGAATTACCCAAAATTATGTTCGGGTAAAAATGAATCGGATTAAGAAAAAACTTAAAAAATTCATGGAAACGGAAGATTAAATAAGATGGATTTAAAAAATTTAAAAAAGACCTGGGACAAGCTACCATCGAATGAACAACTGGATGAGATCCAGTTAAGACAGATGCTTGGCAAACAAACAAAAAGCTTGATTGAGCGGATTGATCGGAACATTAAAATCGGTTTAGTGGTTCTTTTTGTTTTGATTCTGGTTTTTGCCCTCGACGATTTTTTAATTTCCCCACTGATGGTCGAAAGTTTTAACGAAAATATTTCCATTCCAGGGTGGCTTCTTTTTCTTGGTGTTTTCAGCAACACTTTAATATTTATAACTTTCATCTTCTTTGTTATCAAGTATTATCGGGTCAAAAAAAGCTGTGATACAGTTTGCGATTTGAAAGAGACCCTGAAAAAAATAATTGACACATTAAAAATTTACCAAACCATGTTTTATCTGGCACTGGTAATTTTGCTTATCGCAATTGGCTTAAGCTTTGTGACGGGTATTTATACCGGCTTTTTAGATAATGCAAAGCAAATCGGAATTCCAATTTCAGAGGTTGAAACAGGAGGGTTTCTACTTGTCGCTTTAATCGGATTGCTTTTCCTGGTGGTAATTATAGGAGGGTTTTTTATCTTTTTACGATGGGGTTTCAGAAAGCTATACGGCAATTACATTCAAAAACTCAAACTCACTCTCCAGGAGTTGCAGGAAATTGAAGATTAATTTATAAATTTAAGGAATTTGAAATTTATGTAATTCACAAGCAATATATGAGGGTATTGTTAGACACAAACATAATTATTCACAGAGAGGCAAGCCGTATTCTTAATAAGGATATTGGAGTTTTGTTTAAATGGCTTGACAAGGGGAAATATATTAAATGCGTCCATCCAGTAACAATTAAGGAAATTGAAAAAAACAGTAATCGTGAAACTGTTGATACTTTTGGTGTAAAATTAGAAAGTTACGAACTTCTTAAAACGACAACCAAATTACAGCTTGCTGTAATCAAAGTTTCGGATGATATTGATGTCAATGAAAATGATAAAAATGATACAATTCTTTTAAATGAGGTTTACAGTGAACGTATAGATTTCCTGATTACCGAGGATAGAAAAATTCACAAAAAAGCCGAATTACTTGGTATCTCAGACAGAGTTTTTAAGATTGATTCATTCCTTGAGAAAGTTGTTTCTGAAAATCCTGATTTAGTTGATTACAAGGTGCTATCCGTAAACAAAAAGCATTTTGGTGAAATTAATTTATCCGATTCCTTTTTCGATAGCTTTAAGGAAGATTATAGAGGATTTGAAAAATGGTTTTTAAAAAAATCGGATGAAATTACCTATGTAACCATTAATAAAGGGAATATCCTGTCTTTTCTATTCTTAAAAGTTGAAGGACCAGGAGAAAACTATTCAGATATTAATCCCGCATTTCTTTCTAAGAAAAGATTAAAAATTGGCACATTCAAAGTTATTAGCAACGGTGTAAGACTGGGTGAACGTTTTATGAAGATAATCTTTGATAATGCCATTCAGTACAAAGTTGACGAGATTTATGTTACTATTTTTAATAAAAGGG
>CAMTWS010000160.1:0-2923 GCA_947085485.1 uncultured Prolixibacteraceae bacterium | reverse complement strand
TATGGTATCGAAAGTTTTATGAAAGCTTAGTTTTTCCCGGCCTGAAACGGAAATGCTGCCGACTCAGTCCTAGCCGAATTCATCAGCTCAAGCAATTCCTTTACCAGTTCAGGGTTTTCGGCGGCCACATTCTTTTCTTCGCAAATATCGGTTGCCAGGTTATACAATTCTGTGGTGGTTTTTTCGGGTGTGAAAACATCGTACTGAACCAATTTCCAGTCGCCTTTGCGAATCGCCTGCCTGCCTCCCATTTCATGAAATTCCCAGTACAAATAACCGTGTTGTTTTTGTTCATTTTTTCCAAGTAAAGTTGGCAGAAACGAAACGCCATCAATATTTTCAGGAGTTGGTACTCCAGCCAGTTCTGCAACCGTTGGCATTACATCCCAAAAAGCAGAAGCATGATTGGTTTTGGTGCCGGCAACGATTTTACCTTCCCAGAAAGCAATCATCGGTACACGGATTCCTCCTTCGTACAAATCGCGTTTGTAGCCTTTCAACGGGCCGTTGCTGTCGAAATAATCGGGGTCGGCGCCGCCTTCCTGGTGAGGTCCGTTATCGGAAGAAAAAATGACTAGCGTGTTTTTTTCCAAACCAAGTTCTTTCAATTTAGCCAAAACTTCGCCCACCTGTTTATCGAGCAAAGTAACCATTGCCGCAAATGCAGCATGACTTTCGGGCTGCGTTCCGTAAGGTCCTTCACGAAATCCCGGAGAGCCTGGTTCTGCTCCTTTGAACTTTTTTTCAGGAAGAAACCTGCCCCGGAATTCGGCCAGATTTTCTTCGGGTAACAGTAATTCGGCATGTGGGATTACATTCGGGTAAAAAAGAAAAAACGGTTTGTCCTTGTTTTTTTCGATGAATTGCAGCGCCCGCTGATGTATCAGTTCGGGTGCATAAACTTCAAATTTATCACTGCTATTTCCTTCCAGAACAACTTTTTCCTGATTGTCCCACAAATGCCCGGGATAATAATTATGTGCTAACCGCTGACAGTTATAACCATAAAATTCGTCGAATCCCTGTCTTTTTGGGTCGCCTTCTGTGCCCACGAAACCCAGTCCCCATTTTCCAAAAGCGCCGGTAACGTAACCGGCCTGTTTCAGCATTTCCGAAATGGTCACAGCTTTTGCTTCGAGTGGATACTGGCCTTCGGGTTGCCACTCTTTATTTCCGCGGATAAAAGTGTGCCCGGTGTGCTGGCCTGTCATCAGCGACGAACGCGAGGGTGCGCAAACCGTGGTTCCAGAATAATGCTGCGTAAACAATATTCCTCCGGCAGCCATTTTATCGAGGTTGGGCGTTTGAAAATGGGTTTGTCCGTAGCAACTTAAATCGCCGTATCCCAGATCATCGGCCAAAATGTAAACGATGTTGGGTTTCGACCCTTCGACTTCGCTTAGGGTGACAATTTTTTTGGGTTGATTCCGGCAGGAAATCAGCAAAAAAAAGAAAGCAGACAGGATGAAAATTGGTTTTACCATGGCTGGATTATTTTTTATTTATCGAACTGTTTCAAATCGAGGTTTATATCGAATTTCTGCCCCGAATTTACCATTTCGGCCCAACTTGTTTCTTCGCGCGATTCAGCGCTCATCCGGCCCAAAATGGCCGACAGCGTTGAAGTTGCGCCCGACTGCGCTTCGTTGATTAAGTTCCCGGTTTCAATGCTGCTGATGAAAACCTTCACCTTATTTTGCGTTGAGTCGTAAAGCGCCGAAGTGAAAACACCGGCCGCGCGTTGTTCGGGTGTGGGTTCAACTCCGCGCAAAATACCCGAATCCCAGGCATTTTCGCCACTAATAAAAACCCCAAGTCCGTAATGTGCTTCGGCAATTCCTTTTGTGCCGATAAACCGCGCGCAAACATCGCCAAAAGCTGGTCCAAATTGCGTGGAATGTACACTCACATTTGTATTTTGCGGATATCCGAAAATTACCTGGTAGTTGGTAAAAGTATCGCCAAAATCGGTTTCCCCTTTGCGGTTGCCGCGACCGATGGCGCTTTCCGGCTGTTCATTCAGCGCCCAGTTGCAAACGTCAATCATGTGAATGGCCTGGTCGAGGAAAATGCCGCCCGATAGTTCGGTAAAATGAAAATGGTTGCGGATTTTATACTCAGCATCCGAATTTCCTTTGGGCTGGTTAAAACCAATGCGCGAAGAAATATAGTAGAGCTGTACATTTACTACTTCACCGATTGCGCCGCTGCGGATGCGTCTTGCCATTTCGGCATACGGTGTGGCATGACGGATCTGAAAACCAATGGCAACGCTCACTTTTCCCATGGCTTTTTCTCCGGCACCGATTACCTTTTTACACCCCGCAACATCGGGCGCGGCGGGTTTTTCGCAATACACATGTTTTCCGGCCAGCATCGCAGCTTCAAGAAAACCGGGGTGTGTGTATGCAGGCGACGAAATCAACACCGCATCCACGTCTTTGTCGTTTATCAAATTTAAATAAGCTTCTGAGCCCCGGTAAATTTTTGAACGATCAATTGCAACACCATCGCGATCTTTGTTCACTTTATCAAAAACGGGTTTTGCCTTTTCTATCTGGTAATCAAACAGGTCGGCCATTGCAATGGTTTGTGCCGAGGTGTTTTTAATCATTTCTGAAAGCACTTCGGTTCCACGGTTGCCGCAACCAATGATACCCATGCGAATTGCAGAGTTGGCTTTAGAACCAAAAACTGTTGTGGGTTTTAAAATAGTAAATGCTGAAAAAGCGGCTGTTGCTGTTAGAAATTCTCTTCGGTTGATTGATTTCATTTTAAATAGTTGAACTTACTCCGAAAAGTCGGAAATTCAATAATTTTCATCTGTTTGACCCCTAACCCCAAAGGGGAACATCTGAAAATCATTGAATTAGGAAGTCCCCCCTTTGGGGGTTAGGGGGTCAAAGGACTTTTCGGAGCAGAC
>CAMTWS010000159.1:0-13316 GCA_947085485.1 uncultured Prolixibacteraceae bacterium | reverse complement strand
CTTTCAAGTGTTTCGTGATAAATGGTTCCGTATTTTGCTGCTTCCTCCTTTGATATGGCTTCTGAATTATTCCAGAAATCAAGTCCGTTTACATCGCCGTAATTGAGCCAAATACCAATGTGATGCGGATGATCGGACCGTTCGCCAGCTTTGTTTTTCATAGGAAATTGTCGTGTTATTTCATTCCCTTCGGCTGTAATTACCGGCCATAAAACAGGTTTTTTGATATTGTCGTGATAGATGTACGAAGTAAATAGTTTACCCCCAATCAATACATCAATTTTTTTTTCTGCAGGTTTGGTTACCAGTTGTACTTTTGGCTGGGCTGTAGAAACTGTAATACCTATTGATAGAATTGCCAATACTGAAAGTAGTTTTTTCATGATTATTTTTATTAATGACCAGGCCCGTAAAATAATAAAAAAAGAGGGACATTTCTGCCCCTCTTTAATTTTATATCCACCAAACTTTATTTCTATTTATATTCCGGACGTTGTTCAAGAACGCCTGGCTGCAAGTCGAGCTGACTTTGCGGAATTGGTTGGAATTTATCAGCTTCACTGAAATTGGCGCCGGCCATAAACGACTTGCGTGTTCTTAAATCGGCAGCAGCAAACCCATTCAGGATGTCAGCCATGCTTTTCCCACCAATTTTATTGGGCAGTTTGTCCCAGCGGCGCAAGTCGAAGAAACGCATCCCTTCGGTTGCAAATTCAAGGCGCTGTTCCCATTGTACAGCTTTCATTGCTTCGTCTTTATTGGCAAAAGCTGCATAAGTGCCAATTTTATAATTGGCAGCAGGTTGTGTAAAGTCAACATCGCCAGGAGCGCCCCATGGATAAAAAGATGCCGGCAATTGGAAAACTTTAACTTTGCCCATTACTTTGTCGTTGGCAGCCCTTGTGCGAATCTGATTTACCAAATCTCTGGCTTTTGCTACATCGCCTTCGAAAGCAGCAACTTCGGCCCTCCACAATAATACATGGCTGTAACGCAAATAACGGTAGTTGTTGGCATTGATACCTGTTTGCCATCCGGTTGTTGTAGAAAGGGTGTAACGTTGCGCTTTATTAAAGAATGGTTTTGGCGCCGGAAGATAAGGCCCGCCATCGGCCTGTTTGCGCACCCAGGAAGCTCCGCGGTTTACTCCCCAGTCTTTGTAAGGGATACCGCGGCGGCTTACGGTAAAGTCGAGCCGTGGATCAACCGGTGTAACATCGTCGGGAACGAATGTTGCTTCCGAACCAATACCTGCATCGTTTTTAAAATCGGTATTGTTAAAAGTATCGAACAACGGTAAACCGTTGACGTCAACTTTATATGCGTTTACCAGGTTTTGCGATGGCTGGTGGAAACCGCAGCACATTCCAATATCGCCGCCGTGCGGCCAGTTTAACCCAATTCCCATTTCAGCGTTTAACGATTGGTTGATATCATTTACGTTGGCCTGGATTTCGAAAATCGATTCCTTGTTGTTATTGGTTGCTATTTCGAAGTTTTGGATGAATTTTCCCATCAGCGAATATTTGCCACTGTTGATAATAGCATCAAGCAAAGGTTTGGCTTCAGCATATTTCAAATCCTGAAGGTATGCGCGGGCGGCCAGCGCCATAGCGGCAAATTTTGTTGGACGGCCAACCTGGGCCTGTGTTTCAGGCAGGTTGTCGGCAGCATATTTTAAATCATCGGTAATGAATTTCAGTACTGCCCCTTCGGCGTTTTTATTTGTAACCGATTTTGGATCAGCGGTGTCCTCGGTAAGAATTGGAACGAAATCGCCAAATACCAGGCGTGATTCGAAATAGAATAAAGCTCTTAAAAACCTGAGTTCAGCCAAAAAACCTTTGGCCTGGGCATCGGTAATGGTTTTATCCATTAAAGATTTATTAATCACCTTGATTGTTTTATTGGCACGGTCAACACCCATACCAATGTTCAATCTCCATTTATCAGCCGGATATCCATTGGTAGGGGTTACTTCCCATCTTTCAATGTCGTTCACCGGCACCTGGTCGGTAACTTCCGAGCCTTTGTAGGCATCGTCAGATGCGGCAGAACCATAAGTCCAGTTTTGAATGGATGCACCCCAGGAAACAGTCCATAAGGCGCTTCCCCTAATCATTGCGTATGTTCCGGTCAGCAAAGCATCAATCCCTTTTGCATTGTAAAATACATTTTCGGATGTCACACCCATTGGCTCTTTGGTCAGAAATTCTTCTGAACATGAAAATGAAATGGTCAGTAAAACGGTCATGACCATTGCTATAGCTATTTTTTTCATATTATTCTTTTCTATTAATTTTAAACAATCCACAATTTTATAAACCAAGCTGTACACCAAACATTACCTGTCGTGCCGTTGGCCATGATCCCATGTCCATCCCCATGTGTGTACCTGATGCATTTATTTCAGGATCCAATCCTTCATATTTTGTAATTGTAAACAAGTTCGATACCTGTAAATATATGTACAAGTTCTTTATTTGTGCCTTGTTAACAAGGGCCTTTGGCAGGGTGTAACCCAACTGGAGGTTTTTCATCCGAAGGAAAGATGCATCCTGTATAAAAGCAGTTGAAGGTTCCTGTGAGATACTGCTCTGGTCGAGCATCGGCAGTGTTGCATCGGCATTGTTGGCAAGGTATGGGCTTCCCCACGATTCGTACAGCGCTTTTTTGCTTAATCCGCCATTAAACATACCATAATCAATCCAGCGGGTAACATAATTCACCATATCGTTACCATAACTTCCGTAGAAAAACATATTCAAATCGAAACTACCATAAGCCAGATCAATATTCAAACCGCCTGTAAAATCAGGATGCGGGCTGCCAATAAAACCGCGGTCGTCCACATTCAGTTTACCATCGGGTTTGCCGGTAAGATTACCCTGGGCATCGCGGCCATTAACGTCTTTGTATTTATAATGGCCAGGCGCATTGTAAGTGGTTGTACCAAACTTAGGATGCGCATCGGCTTCAGCCTGTGTCTGGAAGATACCATCAACTGTATATCCCCAGAATTCAGGAAAAGCACGACCAACAGCAAAGCGGCTGTATAACATCTGGCGTTGATTGGCTGCATCGCCAATCCTTTTAGGATCGCTGAAAAGATTTGTAACCTCGTTTTTGTATTTTGAGAAAGTAGCGGCCAGATTGTACTTCAGTTTGCCATCGAAAGCGGTATTGTTGTATCCCAATTCAATATCGACGCCGGTATTTTTCATTTCACCAATATTAATAAAAGGCGGTGTGGCAAGGCCCATAACGTTAGGAATAGGATCCCGTACCAACATATCCGATGTAAGCCTTTGCCAAACATCAACGGCGAAGGTCATCGATCTGTCAAGCAATGTTCCATCCAAACCAAAGTTAAGCGTTTTGGTGGTTTCCCAGGTTACGTTCTCGTTACCCAGCGCCGATGGTTGAAATCCTCCGACAGCGCTTGTATTTGATCCGGTTAAGGCATAAGCGGCCGTATATCTGTTACTGGCAAAAGTAGTGTATGGGTTGTAATTCCCAATCCTGTCGTTACCAAGTACACCATAACCAATTCTAAGTTTCAACAAATCTAACCAGTTGCTGGTGCCGGCCATAAAGTCTTCCTGTGTAACAGCCCAACCAACCGAACCTGCGGGGAATACCCCATAACGGTTTGCTTCGCTGAAACGCGATGAACCATCGCGGCGTACTGAAGCTTCAAGGTAATATTTGCCCATTAAGTCGTAGTTTAAACGGCCAAATTGCGAGAAAAGCGACCATTGCGATTGAGTACCACTGTTGTCCCTGTTATCTTCCCCCGAATCGAGTTGCATATATTTTGGATCTTCAGAGAAATAAACTCGCCTGCTGGCATTTAATGACTGCCAATTGTTATCAACAGCTTCGGTTGCAACCATTACATCTAATTTGTGAATCTCTTTAAAAGTAGCGCTGTAATTTAATGTATTGGTCCAGTTCCATTGCATAGAGTAATTGGAGCTTTGGTTTAACCCGTTAACCCTGTTTGGTTCAGAGTGTTCGTGGTTTGGAAGTATGAACCATTTGGAATTCCACTGCCCCCAGTTGTAGCCAAACACAGTTTTTAGGGTCAGCCCTTTGGCAATATAAGCTTCGGCATAAACACTGCCCATTACCCTTGCCCATATACCTTTATTGTTCCGGGCACGGTACAAATCGGCAACAGGGTTACTGGCATTACCCATTTCAGGAGCCCTTGAACCTGCAAAATTACCCTTGATGTCGTAAACCGGAATAATGGGCTGTGCGCGGTATGCCTGCGAAATTGGGGTACCTTCGCCGTTATCGCCCAAACTGCCGTTTTCATCGATATAAATTACCTGAAGTGATTCGCCTGCTTTAAACCAGTCGTTGAATTTGGCATCCGAATTCATACTAAAGTTGTAACGTTTAAAATCGGTATGTATCAGAATACCTTCCTCATCCAAATAACCAGCTGAAAAAGCGTAAGTGCCATTTTTACCCCCACCGGTGACCGAAAAATCATATTGTTTTATAATACCGTTCTGATAAATTTCGTCGTACCAGTCAGTGCCCTGTTTATTGGCTTTGAATATCTGGTATTCAGGATATTTATAAAGCGCCGGATTTACTGATGCAGCGCCTTCCATTGTGCCGGCAGGCAAAATATAATCAGGGATTACAGGGGTTGTACCCCTGCCATACTGGGCATGGTTTGGTGTTACCCCCCTGTTTTTGTACGAAAGCCAAACAGCATCGGCATATTCTTTTGTATTTAACATGTCATACTGGTTTGAAGCCTTGGCTACACCTGTTTTTGCGCTAAAGTTAATCGAAGGTTGTTGGTTGATTTTGCCACGTTTAGTGGTAATAATTACAACGCCATTAGCGCCCCTGGTACCGTAAATGGCAGCCGATGAAGCATCTTTCAGAATTGAAATGGATTCAACATCGTTTGGGTTGATGTTATTCCCGGGACCGGCAGGCACACCATCGATTACAAAAAGCGGACTGGCATCATTAATTGTCCCAATCCCACGAATGCGGATGGTAGCATCGCCACCGGGGCGGTCGGCTGATGTTACGGTAACCCCTGAAACCTGACCCTGAACACGGCTCATAACACTGGTTGCATTTGAAGTTTGCAACTGTGCGGCTGACACTGTTGAGACCGAACCTGTTAGTTCCTCTTTCATACGGGTACCATATCCAACAACTACAACTTCAGACAAACCTACTACATCTTCGGTAAGAACAACATTAATTGTAGTTTGTGTCCCAATTGTAACTTCCTGGGTCGTCATTCCGATGTAAGAATACATAAGCACCGCTGCATCAGCAGGGACACTTAACGAATATTCACCATCGACATTAGTTACGGTGCCGATTGTTGCACCTTTAACTACCACAGATACTCCCGGGAGTGGATTATTGCCGGAGTCAGTAACTTTCCCCTGGATAGTCCTTTGCTGAGCGTATAATCCATTCGAAAACGACATACATACAGCAAGCAATAGAAAGGCAATAAAGCCTTTAAAGCATTTTTTTTCCATACATTTTTAGTTTTTAATTAATTTGAATTGGTAAGAACGTTTAAAAAATTAAACTGATTAAATTTAAATTGAATTGCTTTTTTACCCCATATTTATTTAGTTTTTAATTAGTTAAAGAATCTTTTAAAGTATCAGAAATTTAATTTTCATTTTAACAAAATTAGTTTTTTTTAGGATTAAACCTAGCTTTAAATAATTGTTAAATTTGTTTAAAATTACAGAAATTGTAACATCTCAATCAAATTTACTGTATGTTAAAAAACATATTTTTTTGTACCAAAATCAAAAAAACAGCCTTTATTTTTTAAACTATTTGTCTGTTAAGTGGTTAAGAAATTGATTTTAATAAATATAAGAACATTCGTTTTAATCCTTTTAAAGCAAAAACATATTATACTTGTACGATTCAAAAAAATTTATATATGAAAGTAGTTTTTTATTGGGTTTTAGCGGTTTTAATCACCTTTTCCGCCATTATCTACCAGCGCCATACCGGCCCAACTTACGACAAAAAAGTTAAAGCTACCATTGATAATCAGGAATATAAATTCAAGCTGGTTCGAAGTCACGGAGGAGTAACAGATTGTAAAATACAATTGAAAGTGCCCGACCAAAATGTTGGTGGAGTTTTAACGTACAAAAAATACCCTACGCGCGATGAATGGACAATGGTGGAAATGAAACGCGAATCGGATAATTTAACTGGATATCTACCGAACCTGCCGCCGGCAGGAAAATATGAATACAGGGTTATGTTAAAAAAGGGAGAGCAAAATTTTGAATTGAATGAGGGGAAATCTTTGTTAATCCGTTTCAAGGGCGACGTTCCGGGAACAATGTTAATTCCGCATATTTTCTTTATGTTTTTTGCAATGTTTTTAGGAAATGTGGCTGGAATAATGGCGATTTTTAAACACCGGAAATATCGGTTTTATACAAACATTACAGTAATTGCTTTGTTTGTTGGCGGACTTGTACTGGGGCCGCTGGTACAATTGTATGCCTTTGGTGAATTGTGGGCAGGAGTTCCGTTTGCCTGGGATCTGACAGATAACAAAACATTGGTGGCATTCATATTTTGGCTTCTTGCCTTTTTAATGAACCGTAAAAAAGAACGCCCTGTTTATACCATTGTTGCATCAATCGTTATGTTAATTGTTTATTCTATTCCGCACAGCATGTATGGTTCGCAACTCGACCCTGAAACGGGGAAGATTATTCAGGGATGGATACAGCTTTTTTTGTGAATGCGTGAATGGGTGAATGTTAAGAATGAAGAAAGGGGGCCATTAATTTGCTGCAATTGGCGCCGAGAGTTTTTCTGCTTCCGCAGTGATATATTTTCGGAATCCTTCTTCGGTTTTCCACTGATCTTTATCCAATCCCCAAACCGAGAAAAAGTAATGCTTTGAAGATACATTGTTTTTGCATTTCTGCCCGATATAATAGGTCTGGGAAATGATATTGCTGAAACTTTTTTCTACAACAGTCTGATTGCCGGGTTTAAAAAAGTCGATATCGGTGGTGCGGCCAATTTTGCCAGCTTCAGATAAAGGAACAATAACTGCCATTCCCAATTCATCGTTATTTAACGACTGAACATCATGTGTTCCAATGCATTGAAAATTTCCGGTTTTAAATTCAAATGGTTCGCGTTTTAATTTGCTTGTAACAATTCCGGTAACAATCTGATCATCATCAGAACTTCCTATAAAGGTCACATCCGATTCGAACCAATACTTTCCGGGATAAATTGTTATTCGTTCAACAGCTTTAAGCTTTTCACCGTTCACATCCCAACCCGAGTAGCGCAATTCGAAAATTGAACGGACAGGGCCTTCAACAATTTTCTGATATTCATAAACTTCGGTAGAGCCTAACCTAAAAAGTGAATCGTTTTTCAGGATGGCCAAACCTCCCGAGCCCAGCGAGCTTCCGCAATGCAGCACATCCATTCCCCAGTCGGCCAGTTCGTGATAATTCGGTATTTCAGGAGTATGGATTTTGTCGATAATTAATCCGGGTTTCAATTTTCCAAATAAATCTTTTACATTCCGGCAATCGAAATAAACACGGAACCCTATTTTATCGTTTTCCCAGCTTACACTTTCGCCCTGTGCAATTATCTCAAACCCATCGTTACAAGGCAGTGCGCGATAGTTGTCAACTTCTTTGTAAGTCCCGTCCTCCTGTTTAATTCCCAAGCGCAGATTGGTGCGTTTTTCAAATTCGGGATATTCAGCAACGGGAACTAATTCAGCCTTAACCTTTTTCGACTCACCGGGGGCAAAATCAAATATCAAAACAACTTCGTCCCAATTTCCATCGCCATCCAAATCGTCAACCTGGCTGGAAATCGCTTTACCATCTGCTGTTTTAAAAACCGGTAACATTCCTTCCTTGAATTCCAGTTTTTGTTCAAGCTGTGCCCGCAGCAGAATAATCACCTCATCTGTTCTGACCACATTCAAAGGATTTTCAAGATTGAATCCAGCTTCTTTTTTACACGACAAAAGTGTCAGAACAATTATCAGGTTAAAAAATATTTTTTTCATAACATTAATTTTTAAAATCTATTTCTACTCCTGCCCATGAGGGGAGTCCCGATAAATACCGGGAGGGTGGTGCTTTTATATATCGTTTTCGCCTTTTACATATCCAAAATTGGCCAAAATGCCACCATCGACATAAAGTACGTGGCCATTTACAAAATCGCTGGCTTTTGACGCCAGGAAAAGAGCAGCATTTCCCACATCTTCGGGTTCGCCCCAGCGGCCGGCAGGTGTGCGGGTCATCACCAAATCGTTAAATGGGTGGTTGCCTTCGCGAATGGCTGCGGTTTGCGATGTTGCAATGTAACCCGGGCCAATTCCGTTTATCTGTACATTGTATTTTGCCCATTCGCAGGTCATGTTTGCTGTTAACAGTTTCAAACCCCCTTTTGCCGATGCGTATGCCGAAACCGAATTTCGCCCGTAAACACTCATCATCGAACACATGTTGATGATTTTGCCCGAACGTTTCGCAATCATTCCCGGCGCCACACGTTTGGATATGATCAGCGGAGCAACCAGGTCAACGTCGATTACCATTTTAAAATCGGAAATTGCCATCTCCAGGATTGGGATACGTTTAATAATTCCGGCATTGTTAACAAGGATATCAATTACACCAACCTCTTTTTCAATTTGTGTAATGCCACGGTCAACATCAACTTCATCGGTAACATTGAACTTGATTGCATAAACATCAATTCCAGCTTTGGCATATTCTGCTTTGCAACTTTCGAGCTTTTCTTCTGAAATGTCGTTCACACAGATTTTTGCCCCGGCCTGACCCAGCACTTTCCCAATGGCCATTCCAATTCCGTGAGTTCCACCGGTAATCAGCGCAACTTTTCCTGTTAAATCGAATAACTGTTGTACCATTTTATTTAAGTTCCGTCGGTTTAATTACATCCATATCAGCATAATCAAGGTTTTCTCCTGCCATTCCCCAGATAAAACTATAGTTGCCGGTGCCGGCAGCAGAATGAATCGACCAGTTGGGCGATATAACTGCCTGCTCGTTTTGCATCCAAATATGGCGGGTTTCGTGAGGCTGTCCCATAAAATGACATATTGCCTGCCCATCAGGGACATTAAAGTAAAAATATACTTCGTTTCTGCGGCTGTGAAGGTGCGGTGGCATAGTATTCCATACACTCCCTGTTTTTAATTCGGTCATCCCCATCTGCAACTGGCAGGTTTCTACAACCGTATTAATCAATAACTGATTGATTGTACGCTCATTGGATGTTTGCAATGATCCCATTTGCAGTTTATTGGCCTGAGAAAGTGAAACATGTTTTACAGGATATTCTTTATGGGCCGGAGCCGAATTGAAATAAAAATGTGCCGGGTTTGAAACATCGTCCGACTTGAAAATTACTTCTTTGCTTCCTTTTCCGATGTAAAGCGCATCTTTGAAATTCATTTTATACTCAGCGCCATCAATGGTAACTGAACCTGAACCGGCCACATTAATTACCCCAACCTCGCGGCGTTCACAAAAATATTGTGCCTTTAACGGTTCGATGGGCTCGAGTTTCAAGCTTTCATTTAAAGGTACTGCCCCTCCAACAACAAACCTTTCAATTATAGAATAAACCAGCCGGATATTTCCGGGTTCCATTAATTTTTCGACCAGAAACTCTTTTCTGATTCTTTCAGTATCGTATTTTTTGAAATCATCAGGATGGTAATTGTACCTTTCTTCGTAAATGGCAGCCATATTATTTTATTTTTAGTTTTTCCAATTAAAATCAATGCTTCAGACTGGTGTTTTAAAAAAGTTGATCAATTACAAAAATAAAAAGTTTTAAACAAACTGCAATCGATTGCATTCATAAATAATATTATTTATTTTTGTGTACAAACAAAACGTTATGTCAAACCAAATGGAGACCACGATTCATGATATTGCTAAAAAGTTAAATCTTTCGGCATCAACCGTTTCCCGGGCATTAAAAGACAATCCGGTGATAAGCGGGCCAACACGGGCACTGGTTAAACGGATCGCTGAAGAAATGGGATACCGGCCAAATACCCAGGCTGCCAATTTACGAACAAGGCGCACAAATACAATCGGGGTAATAGTTCCATTAATAAACCGTCATTTTTTTTCATCGGTAATTAGCGGAATTGAGGAAATTTCCTACAGCCGGGGGTTTGCTGTTACCATTTCGCAATCGAACGACAATCTTGAAAAGGAATGTAAAATAGCCCACACATTTTTTGCCAACCGGGTCGATGGCATAATAATATCAATTGGCATGGAAACAAATACTTTCGATCATTTGAAACTG
The DNA here is from genome assembly GCA_947085485.1 of uncultured Prolixibacteraceae bacterium. GTDB lineage: Bacteria > Bacteroidota > Bacteroidia > Bacteroidales > Prolixibacteraceae > Draconibacterium. Next base: position 2,939 of record CAMTWS010000159.1, on the reverse strand, counting down.
TTTTCAGAAAGAAACATTCCCGTTGTTTTTTTCGACCGCGTTGTTGATGAAATTGAGGCGCATAAAATTGTGGTTGACGATTATGGCGGGGGTTACCGCGCGACAAAGCACCTGATAAACCAGGGGGCAAAAAACATTGCGCATATCGGGGGCCCACAGCATTTAAAAATTTACGAATACCGGCAAAAGGGATATTGTGATGCTTTAAAAGAAGCCGGTTTAAAAATGAATAAGTCATTAATTATAAATAACAGCCTATCGCGCGAAGAGGGGACAAAGGCCATTCAGAAGCTGATGCAAAACGAAATAATACCCGATGCTGTTTTTTGTGCCAACGACACAACTGCCCTTAGTGCAATTATTTACTTAAAGGAAATTGGGATAAAAGTGCCCGAAGAAATTGCCATTGTAGGTTTTAGCAACGAACCTTTTTCAGAAGTTGTTACCCCTTCGATAAGTACGGTAAAACAACCTGGGTTTTTGATGGGCCAAAAAGCAGCGCAATTAATTATTCACCAGATTTTGCACGAAAAAGAAAATCCGGTTTATCAAACGATTGTAATGCCCACAGAATTGATTATCAGGAATTCATCGCTGATAAAATCATAAAAAAGCCTGACCGTTAAATAACAGCCAGGCTTGCAATTTTTTATCTTGTCCGGATTATTCGTCTATCGAAATGCACTCAACCGGGCAAACTTCAGCACATGAACCACAGTCGGTGCAAAGATCTGCATCTATTTTATAGATATCGCCCTCCGCAATTGCATCCACCGGACATTCGTCAATGCATGTTCCACATGCAATACACTCTTCAGAAATTTTATATGCCATAATAGCGATTTTAAATGTTAAACAAATTAGTCGCCAAATGTAATAAGTTTCAATAAAATTCAAACTTCATAATCCTATTTTTTCAACCGTTTTATAATTTTATATCATAAGATTACGTAATTCACCTTCTTGCTTTATAACCATCCCTTTTAGTTACATCTGCTTCTTTTTGCTATTTTTATCGCTTTAAATTTTAAAGAAAATGAGTTTAGAATGGCTTTTGGAAATTAACCCCGTATTACTGGCGCTTTTCGCCGCCCTTTTTACCTGGGGATTAACTGCTCTCGGGGCAGCAATGGTTTTTTTCTTTAAAGAAATTAACCAAAAAGTTTTAAACTCGATGCTGGGTTTTGCTGCTGGCGTGATGATAGCGGCCAGTTTCTGGTCGTTGCTAAACCCTGCTATTAAAATGACCGAAGAAATGGGTGGAGTTCCCTGGATACCTGCGGTAATTGGTTTTTTATTGGGGGGCGCTTTTCTGTTTGCTATCGACAAGGTTTTGCCGCATTTGCACCTGGGGTTAAAAATCGATAAGGCCGAAGGTATAAAAACTAACTGGCAACGCAGTATTTTGCTTGTTTTGGCCATTACGCTGCATAATATACCCGAAGGGCTGGCGGTTGGCGTTGCTTTTGGGGTCCTTGCAAGCAATCCCGATGTTGGCGCGTTGGCCGGGGCAATTGCCCTTGCCATGGGCATTGGGCTGCAAAACTTCCCTGAAGGCGCCGCAGTTTCCATACCGTTGCGCCGCGAAGGCTTTTCAAGGCTGAAAGCTTTTAATTACGGGCAACTTTCGGGGATTGTTGAACCAATCGCAGCAGTAATTGGCGCTTATCTTGTAATACTGATGACGCCAATTTTGCCTTATGCATTGTCGTTTGCTGCCGGAGCAATGATTTTTGTAGTTGTTGAAGAACTTATTCCCGAATCGCAAACAGGGAACGAAACCGATTTATCTACCATTGGCGCAATGCTCGGATTTGCAACGATGATGCTGCTTGACGTTGCTTTGGGGTAATGGAGGCAGAGGAGAAAAAATGCTGGAATGCTTGAATGCTTGAATAAAAAAACAACATAAAATCAAAAAATAAATCAATACTAATTTGCTAATCATATTGAAAACTCGGTCCTTTTTTGACTCACGGAACCGTTCTTTTTTTTCCAGAACGGTTCCTTTATCTCATCAAAGAGCCTTTTTTTTATTTTTCTCCTTTAAATAATATTTACAAACTTCGGTTAATCCGCAAATTTCACATTTTGGTTTTCGGGCAATGCAAACATACCGGCCGTGCAAAATGAGCCAGTGATGCGCTTTTGCAATTAACTCTTCGGGAATACTTTTTACGAGTTGCAATTCGGTTTGCAACGGATTTTTAGCGCCGTCGCTCAAACCAATTCTGGCTGCCACCCGAAAAACATGGGTATCAACTGCCATAGCCGGTTTGTTAAATACTACAGAAGCAACCACATTCGCTGTTTTCCGGCCAACGCCGGGCAACTTTTGCAAATCATCAACATCGTCAGGAATCTTTCCGTCAAACAATTCGATTAGTTTTTGAGCCATTCCGACCAAATGTTTTGCCTTGTTGTTGGGGTACGAACAGGTTTTTATATAATCGAATACCTCCGCAGGATCGGCTGCTGCCATTTTTTGTGGATTTGGAAATCGTTTAATCAATTCGGGGAAAATTTGATTTACCCGCTTATCGGTACATTGTGCCGATAAAATAACGGCAACAATTAATTCAAAAGGGTTTTCATATTCCAGTTCAGTTTCTGCTACCGGCATCTCCTTCTGAAAATAATGAATTACAAAGTCAAACAATTCTGCGTTTCTCATAAACCTTACTTTTTACAAAAATAGTTTTAAATTAGCACATTAAACAGCCATAAAAGCCGGATGAGATCCGGCTTTTATATTTCAACAGCATAAATTTGAAGTTTTTTGTATCTTCGGCGCAACAAATTATAAACACAGTTTCATCTTTTTTATGAAGATATATAAATACCTTTTCATTCTCTTTATTATTGTTTTAATTGCTATAGCATTCCAAATTCCTTCAATTATTGGTAAAACTAAATTTGGTAAAAGAATTATTGAAGTT
>CAMTWS010000158.1:0-10297 GCA_947085485.1 uncultured Prolixibacteraceae bacterium | reverse complement strand
GTGTCAGGACAATTTAAATCCCCAAACGGTGCGTTCATTTTTGCCGTCCTCCGCTCGGTAACAGATACAGTCCTAAAAAATAAACAAAACGTTATCCGTTCCTTAAATACTATTGCTAATTTGCAAACTGATTAGTAACAGATTTCGAAGTAAGGCAGTTTGAAGAAGAAATGTTTATGAGCCGGATGCAGCTTTTCAGGAAAATAAAAGCGCTTACCAACCAAACTCCCGGCGATTTTATACGCACCATCCGCCTAAAAAGGGCTGCAAATCTTATAAAGCAAAGCTTTGGAAATATTGCCCAGATAACTTACGAAGTTGGGTTCAATAATCCTTCCTATTTTGCCAAGTGTTTTAAGGATTTGTATGGCGAATTACCTTCCGACTACATGAAAAATCATCATTCATAATCCAATGTCATTTTGTTTAGACATTAAAATGCCGACAGTTCCCTCGGACGCTGTCATATTACCTTTAACAAGGGACCTTTCAGCGTCGCGAGATATGAAAGCGTAAGCTAAAAAACGATACACGACATTGAATAATCGTCACTTTTTTGATTTTAAAACGATACAACACCTTTCGACTCCGGTGCCAATGACAGATTTCGGAATAAAGACCCTGAAACGAGTTCAGGGTGACGTTCTAATAAACAATGCTGTAAGGACGTCATGCCGTTCCGGTAATTATCGGGATCGGCATCTCATTGTCATTATTCATTATGCCCAATAAAATTTGGTAAACTCTCAGGTTGACCGTCAGACTGAGTGTAGTCGAAGTCTGTTATTTTAGTTGAATTACCTTAAATGTTACACCAATTGCATGAATTGTTAATTCAGTATCAGAACCCCGCATTCCCGTAAAAATTACCTTTTTGAAACAATCTGATTGTCGCATCTAATGGGAGTTTTAAGGTAGATTTTACCCCTCCACCGGTTGTAATTTTACATTGAAATAATTCAAAAAAAATAAAAAATGTCAAATTAAAAATCAGGAGGAAATTAAAATGAAAACACAGGTATTTAAAAACAGCGAAACGGTTAAATCATCAGATTCAATGATGGTTTTCACAATGATTATTTTTTGGGGTCTTTTGCTCTTTGGAGTAGATAACATTTATGTGTTTTTAAAAAACGAAGCGTTTAATTCAGAGGCAAAACATGAAAACGGACTGCAATTCCGGAAAATGAACAAGTCGGTAAATGCAGTTGGCAGCGAAAATGCGACAACAAAAAATCAGGGAACAGAAATTGAATTTTCAACGACTAAAATGCAGGAATATTTAATTTCTGAAAATGAACCGGAATTTAATCTTGCTGACGCAAATTCAATCGTTTTTCCAGATGCTGAAACGGTGGTGTTAAGTGCACACAAAGCATTAAGTACAGATTATTTTTTAAAAGACTTAAAACTCCAGGCTAACGAAAAAACAAAAGAAGCAGTTGAATATTACGCATTTGAAAAGAGAGTCAAAGAATATTTAACCATTGAAACTGAACTTCCGCTTCAAATCGAAGACTGGATGATTAACGAAAAATGCTGGTGCCACGAATGGCGCGAACCAATGTCACTTTCGCAGGAAAAATAGAATAGTGGATAAACAACTAAAAAAGTCTGAACATACAAAGTCCCGGAAAACCTGGTTTTCCGGGACTTTTATTTTTTATACTCTTTCGGTTCTACTTCGCCGCGTGCAACCCGCAGTACATTCAGGGCGAGCGCTTCAAGTTCATCTTCACCGGGATACGTATAAACCGGGGCAATAAAACCGGCTTTCACTTTTACGTATTCTTCAATAGCCGAATTGAATGCAAGACCGCCGGTCAGCAATATTGCATCCACTTTTCCTTCGAGAACCACCGCCATTTCACCAATGGTTTTTGCCACCTGGTAAAACAATGCTTCCTGGTAAAACTTTGCTTTTTCGTTTCCCGAATCTGCCAGTTTCTGAACTTCCTGTGCATTGTTGGTTCCCAAAAAACTCACAAATCCGCCTTCTCCCAAAACCATTCTGTCAACTTCGTTTTTGGTATATTTTCCGCTAAAGCAAACCTCTATTAACTGGCACGCAGGCAATGTTCCCGAGCGTTCGGGACTAAAAGGGCCTTCGCCATTCAGGGCGTTGTTTACATCAATAACCCGTCCGTTTTTGTGCGCCCCAACCGAGATTCCCCCTCCCAGATGCGCCACAACCAGGTTCAATTCTTCGTACTTCCTGCCCACTTTTTGGGCGTGTGCCCGCGCTGTTGCTTTTTGGTTGAGGGCATGAAAAATGGAATGCCGCTGGAAATTTGAATGGCCTGATACCCTGGCAATATCTTCCAACTCATCGGTTACAACAGGGTCGGCCATAAAAGCCTGTGCATCCGTGATTTGAAGCGCAATAAAATCAGCCAGCAACGGCCCCAGGTTGCTGGCATGCTGCCCCATTACACCCTGGCGCAAATGTTGGAGCATGAGGTTATTTACCCTGTAAATCCCCGATTCGACCGGGTAAGTTAAACCGCCCCTGCCAATAATATATTTTAGCGAATCAACTTCAATCCCTTCTTCAACAAGCGCATCTATAATTAATCCCTTCCTGAAATCGAACTGATCGATGATAGTTTCATAATGAAAAAGATCGTCTAAAGAATGACGGATAGTTTTATTCAATACACATTCGGTATCAAAATAAACAGCAAACTTAGTTGATGTGGAACCCGGATTTATGGCCAGAATTCGGTGCATTTATTTAGCTTAATAATGATGCCAGTGCAATAGAATTCAATTTTGTTTTTTCGCTGTCGCCCCGCGATGAAACTACAACCGGAACTTTTGCCCCGGCAATTATTCCCGACAATTCGGCATTACAAAGTTTCGAGTTGGTTTTGTAAAACACATTTGCAGCATCGATGTTGGGAAAAAGTAAACAGTCGGCATCGCCGGCAACCGGCGAAGTAAAACCCTTTATCTCGGCCGATGCACGGTCGAGCGCCACATCCAAGGCCATTGGCCCGTCAACCATTCCACCTTCAATCTGGCCATGTTCCGACATTTTAGCGATGGTTGCCCCGTCCATGCACGACTGGATGGAAATAATGATTTGCTCGGTTGGCGCAATTACTGCAACTTTCGGATCCTTTATCCCAAGCCGTTGTGCTGCCTGGATCAAATTTTCTGTCATTAATATTTTTTGCTTTAAATCGGGGTACGGAATTACCCCGGCATCGCTAAAAATCAACAGTTTATGATAATACGGGTTATCCATTACCGAAATGTGGCTCAATGTACCGCTGGCGGGAACCAATCCGTATTCCTTTTTTAACAATATGCGCATAAACTTATCGGTCGTAATCATGCCTTTCATTATCAAATCGGCTTCGCCCGAATTTACCAGGTCAATCGCTTTTTCTGCTGCCTCCTTTAGAGATTTGGCATCCACAATTTTGTATTTGCCAACTTCAATATTTAATTTGTTTAAAATTTCGATAATTTGTTGCATGTTCCCCGTTAAAATAGGCGTAACCAATCCCATTTCAACAGCCAAATTGAGCGCTTCAATTGCATTTTCGTCAACTCCGTTAATAACAACCAACCTTTTTTCGGGTTGCTTTTTTGCTGCCTCCAGCAAATCGTTAAAGTTTTTAATGTGCATCATTTTTTTTGTCGAAGTTAAATGAAACTGTTAAATCAAATGACAACATTTCTCAGCTTTTTTTATGTTGTAAACCATTACCCAAAATTTCTTTGTTACAGTTTCATATTTAAAATCGTTCTGCAAATTGAATTATGAAACAGAATTATAGGATTTGCTTTTATTTTCCAATCCATAAAATTTTCGAGCTTGATTAATGCAATTGGCGAGCATCGAAATTTAATAAATCGTTTTAAAATATTATCATGCCCTATCCTGTTTTACAGCTTTAAAAAGGGTGTTATATAATATAAAGTAATCTCGCCGGAAAAGATTTTTTTGTACTAATTTTAGCCCCTGACAATTTTAAACTAAATACTATTGCTATGGTAAATAAAATTACAAGTTTGGCTGAATATCTTCAGAAGTACCAGGAAAGCGTTGCCGATCCTGACGGATTTTGGGGAAACATTGCAGAGAGTCACTTCTGGCGTAAAAAATGGGATCGCGTTCTCGACTACAAGTTCGAAGGGGCAGGAGCGCCCGATGTAAAATGGTTTGTAAACGGGAAATTAAATATTACCGAGAATATTTTCGAGCGTAATATGTTTATGCGTAAAAACCAGGTTGCCATTATATGGGAACCCAACGATCCGAAAGAACCTGAAGTGAGGCTCACTTACGGCGAGCTTTTCGATAAGGTAAAACAATTTGCCAACGCACTGTTAAAACTGGGGGTAAAACGGGGCGACCGCGTAGCCATTTACCTCCCCATGGTTCCCGAACTTGCGGTAGCAATGCTGGCCTGTGCGCGAATCGGGGCAATTCACTCCATTGTTTTTGCAGGTTTTTCGGCAACTGCTTTGGCCGACCGCATAAACGATGCAACTTCAAATGTTGTTATTACTTCCGATGGAGGTTTCAGGGGCACAAAAAGCATCCCGCTAAAAGCCATTGTTGATGATGCCGTTTCAAAATGTCCGTCAATACAAAATGTTATTGTATTAAACCGCACTGGCGAAGATATTAATTTTGTGCAAGGCCGCGATGTTTGGTGGCACGATTTAATTAAAGGTGTTTCAACCGAAAATACAGCCGAAGAAATGGATGCCGAAGACATTCTTTTCATCCTTTACACATCAGGATCGACAGGAAAACCTAAGGGAGTTGTTCATAGTACAGCCGGTTATATGGTTTATGCCGAATATACTTTTAAGAATGTATTTCAATACAGCGACGGCGATATTTTCTGGTGTACCGCCGACATTGGCTGGGTAACGGGTCACTCGTATATTGTTTACGGGCCGCTATTGACCGGCGCTACCACCATTATGTTCGAAGGTGTTCCAACCTGGCCCGATGCAGGACGATTCTGGGAAACCATCGACAAATACAAAGTAACCCAGTTTTACACAGCGCCAACTGCAATTCGCGCATTGATTGCCCAGGGCGACAAGTGGGTTACCAAACACGATCTCAGTTCGTTAAAAGTTTTAGGCACCGTTGGCGAACCCATCAACGAAGAAGCCTGGCGTTGGTACCACGATTTGGTTGGAAAAGGGAAATGCCCGATTGTTGATACCTGGTGGCAAACCGAAACCGGCGGTATAATGATTACCCCGCTTGCCGGAATTACACCTACAAAACCTTCGCTGGCAACACTTCCATTGCCCGGAGTTCAGCCCATTTTGGTTGATCCTGAAGGAAAAGAATTAAAAGGAAACGGGGTGGAAGGCATTTTATGTATTAAATACCCCTGGCCGGGGATGTTAAGAACAACCTACGGAGATCATCCGCGATGTTTTCAAACCTATTTTTCGGCTTTCCCGGGTTTATATTTAACCGGCGATGGCGCCAAACGCGATGAAGAAGGATACTACCGGATTATTGGCCGCATTGATGATGTAATTAATGTATCGGGGCACCGCATAGGGACCGCCGAAGTTGAGGATGCAATTAATCAGCACCCGAAAGTTATCGAGTCGGCTGTTGTTGGATATCCTCATGATATTAAGGGATCGGGGATTTACGCTTATGTAATTTGCGAAGACCTTACCGATGTGGAATTAAAAACCATTGAAAACGAAATAAGGGAAACCGTAAATAAATTTATCGGGGCAATAGCAAAACCTGATATGATTCAAATTGTCAGCGGGTTGCCTAAAACACGTTCAGGTAAAATCATGCGCCGTATCCTGCGTAAAATCGGGGAAGGCGATGCAACCAATCTTGGCGACACATCAACCCTGCTCGATCCGGGAGTTGTTGACGATATTATCAATGGAGCAAAAGTGGCTGTAAAAAGGTAATTTAATTTAAAAAAGGCATCTCCACAGCGGGATGCCTTTTTTTCAATTTCGATTTATATCAGACTCAAATCAAAACTTATAAATTAAATTTAAAAACAAGGAGGTTAATATGTTGCATGAACCCGCAGTTAAAATTGAAAAAGACAATTCGGCTGCAAAAAAATCAAAGTTAGGTGTTAAACTATTTATTGTGTACACCTTAGTTTATTCTGGTTTTGTAGTTATTGGATTGACCAAACCTGAATTAATGGGATTAGAATTGATAGGAGGACAAAACATGGCCATAATTTATGGTTTTGGGTTAATCGTCCTCGCAATAGTTATGGGGTTTATCTATAACTATTTCTGCACAAAAATGGAAGACAAAATGAACAAAACCAATTAATAAGAAAATTTATGATTTACGAAGTTTCAAATCTCGCCATAATAATATTTTTATTTATTGTCGGGTTGGTGTTGGGGTTATCTTTCTACTTTGCCAGAAAAACAAAATCTGCCTCAGGCTACTATGCTGCAGGCGGAAACATTCATTGGGCAGTAAACGGTGTTGCATTTGCGGGAGATTACCTGTCGGCTGCTTCCTTCCTGGGAATTTGCGGAATGATTGCCTTTTCCGGGTATGATGGGTTTCTTTATTCAATAGGGTTTCTTGCTGGCTGGGTAGTTGCCTTATTCCTGGTTGCTGAACCTTTAAGAAGACTTGGAAAATATACTTTTGCTGATGCGCTCGATTCAAAATTCAATGTAAAGTCAATTAAACTTACTGCGTCAATAAGTACGCTGATTGTTTCTTTGTTTTATCTGATCCCTCAAATGGTTGGGGCGGGAGATCTTGTAGTTCCTTTACTTGGATTGCCCCACTGGATGGGTGTTGTCCTTGTTGGTTCAATTGTAATTTTTATTGTTGCAACAGCAGGTATGACATCAACTACTTATGTACAATTTATTAAAGGGGCGCTACTGGTGATATTTTCTACCGTGCTTACGGTTTATATCTTAAATAATGGTTTAAATTTGAAACCCTCTGAAAATTACCACAAATTTTCAAGTATAGAAGCAGAAGTTTCAAATGGTCAAATTGTAAGCATTCCCGATGCAAATTATACTATAAAAACAACTCAGGTAGTTGACAAATTAGTTTTTGTTAAACTTGAGAACAACGGCAATTCATGCTGGTATAAGTTAAATATAAAAGGTGATAAAGCCACTCTTGATGAAATGCTTTACACTACGGTAATTTCCACAGGCGAAACACTCTATAACGGAGCCCCGAAATCTGAAAAGAAATTTTATCAGGTTGGGCACCTCAACAAAATTATTGTTGATGGGAAAGAAGTTGACAAAACAGGGCCAGTTGGGCCTTTTGAATTTATTAAAACAATTGAAAACAGTGAAGTAGTAAGGTTTTCTAAAAAGACCTTTCACGACGGGGAAGATAAAGTAAATGTGTGGTATCAAAATATCACCAGTGGAAAGGATGTTATGAAGCCTGGGCTTTTGTACAAATTATCAAAATCGTCAGGGGCTACATTCTGGGACAGGTTAAACTTCTTGTCATTGATGCTCGCCTTGTTTTTAGGAACATCGGCGCTGCCTCACATCTTAATCAGGTATTATACTGTTGCAAGCCAGCGGGCTGCAAGAAAATCGACTATTGTTGCAATTGCCGCCATTGGTACTTTCTATATATTAACATTGTTCATGGGACTTGGAGCAATGATTAATGGGGTATTGGATGTCGAAAGCAGCAACATGTCAGCTCCGCTGTTGGCTAAGTTTTTTGGCGTTGGGATATTTTCAATAATTTCAGCAGTTGCATTTGCAACTGTTTTGGGTACCGTTAGCGGTTTAATTATAGCGTCATCGGGCGCTATTGCCCATGATTTCATTGACAAGTATCTCCAGATAAAGATGTCAGACAAGGGAAAAGTAAGGGCCGGAAAGATTTCAGCTATTTGTGTTGGTATTATTGCCGTTATTTTAGGAATCTTATTTAAAGGCATGAATGTATCGTTTCTTGTTGGTCTCGCTTTTGCTGTTGCTGCATCAGCTAACCTGCCGTCAATTTTATTCCTCCTGTTCTGGAAAAAAACAACCGCGAAAGGTATTTCTTCATCGATTATTATGGGTATTGTTTCTTCTATCGGAATTATTCTGTTTTCTCCAACCATGTACGGGCTTTATGGGCTGATACCCAAGGATGCTCCAATTCCCCTGGATAATCCGGGCATTATTTCAATACCATTGGCAGTAATTACTTTGATTACTGTTTCTTTGATGACCCAGAAAGAAAATGCAACAAAAGACTTTCATAAATAATTTCTAAAATTTGATTTCTTAGAAAATGAAAAATATAGCTTTAGTGATGTTTCTTGTTGCTTCCTTAACAGGTATTGGTCAGGAAAAAAAAGAAGCGCCAAAATATGGCATCACTTTTTCAGGTTTTGTAAAAACTGATGTTTTTTATGATACGAGGCAATCAAGCGCATCAAATGCAATCAGGGAAGGGCACTTCTACCTTTTCCCTGATAATGTGCTAAATGATGCTGCCGGCAATGACCTTAATGCCAACCCTTCATTTCATATCCTTAATATCCAGACGCGTTTAAAAGGGGATATCAGCGGGCCTGATGCCTTTGGGGCCAAAACATCAGGTGCAATTGAGGCGGAATTTTTCGGCACAAGTGAGAGCGACCTGAATGGGTTCAGGCTACGCCATGCTTATGTGAAAATGGACTGGCTTAAAACTACGCTTCTGGTAGGGCAATACTGGCACCCGATGTTCCCTGTCGAGAGTTTCCCGGGGACTATCAGCTTTAACACAGGGGCCCCGTTTACACCCTTCAGCCGAAATCCGCAGTTGAAATTAACAAAAAAACTGGGAACTGCCAGTTTATCGCTTACCGCATATTCCCAACGCGATTTCATCTCCCCGGGCCCTGACGGAAACAGTAATAAATATTTGCGAAACAGCGGTCTGCCAGGATTTAATTTACAACTGCGGACACCGATCGGCGATGCACTTACCGGATGGTCAGGATTAGATTATAAAAGGCTCAGGCCCGAGTTAAAGACTTCTGCAAATATGGAATCCGGTGGAACCATTGGCAGCCTTTCTGCGTTTGCAACATTGAAAATCAAAACTTCGCCGCTAAATATCTCGATAATGGGAATTTATGGGCAGAATGCGTCCGACCTTGTAATGATAGGCGGATATGCTGTATCCGGTATTGAGCAGGCAACCCAGGTTAAAACCTATACAAACCTGAATACCGGGAATTTGTGGGCAGACCTGGCCACAAATGGTAAAAAAGTAGTTTTTGGGCTCTTTACAGGGTACAGTAAAAATCTTGGAACTAAGGAACAGATCATCGGGGCTGTATATGGCCGTGGAAATAACATTGATCATTTATTCAGGTTATCTCCCCGTATGACAGTTACTGAAGGAAAGTTAACTTTTGGGGCTGAGGTTGAAAATACAACAGCAGCTTATGGTACAGCGCAAACCGACGGCAAGGTTGTCGATACCCATAATGTAAGTAATTTAAGATTTCTTTTAAGCGCTATTTATAAGTTCTGAAATAGGGTCGCTATTAAAAAAATTTATTGCTTTGCACCAATGAAATTTTAAACCCGCTCTTTAGTAAAAAACAAAAATATTACCCAATGCCCATTAAAAAATTAAACAGCATTTTTAGGCCAAAGCGCATAGCATTAATTGGCGTTTCAGACAACCCGAACAGTGTAGGCGGAATAACCTTGCGGAACCTTGTTGGAGGAGGTTTCAACGGGGTAGTTTATCCGGTTAACCCAAAACGCGAAGCAGTATTTGGGATACCTTGTTACCCCGATGTAAAAAGTTTGCCCAAAACTCCCGATCTGGCAGTTATAATGACCGCCGCCAAATTTGTTCCCGGAATCATTCGCGAATGTGGCGAAGCCGGAATCCACGGAGTAATTATAATGTCGGCAGGCTTTAAAGAATCGGGAGCTGAGGGAAGGGAACTCGAAGACCAGGTAAAAGCAGAGAAAGCAAAATTCACCGATATGCGGGTTATCGGTCCAAACTGCCTTGGTATTTTAGTCCCCGGTTTAAATATGAATGTGAGTTTCGCCAACGGAATGCCAAAAAAAGGCCATGTCGCATTTATTTCCCAATCGGGAGCCTTGTGCACATCGGTACTCGACTGGGCTTACGATTCAAACATCGGGTTCTCCTATTTCGTTTCCATCGGTAACTCTATGGATGTAAATTTTGGTGATTTAATTGACTATTTCGGGCAGGATCCTAATACCAAATCAATCGTTCTCTATGTTGAATCGCTGACAAACGCGCGTACTTTTATGTCGGCTGCCCGGGCATTTTCGCGCG
>CAMTWS010000157.1:0-27427 GCA_947085485.1 uncultured Prolixibacteraceae bacterium | reverse complement strand
AGTGTTATACTTGAAGATGCCACCTGTTACGAGACCGACATGCGTTTTCCGACCGATGTTAAACTACCAGCGCAGCCGGAAGAAAACCCATAAAAAAACCGTTCGCAGGGTCAAAAGCCTTTTATATCTTTTGGAAAAGCTGTTGGTACAACTCACCGACCCGGCAGTTGCCCGAGCCGGACGGCTGTTTTTACGCGAAGATGTGTCGTATTTCATCGCGCACCCGTCGCATCCTTCCGTGTTCAACTGGGAGCCCACACCCGAAGCACAGGCCGACTTTTTTGGCGGAACACTGGCCAAACAAACCATTGTTTGTGCACTGATGCATGGACCGAATGCTGATTACGAACCTGGCGAAACCGTAGCCAAAACCATGTACGCACCAGTTTTAAAAGCCTTTAAAATTACGATGGAACAAATGGCGCTGCTTGAACCGGCACTGGTGGAAACACTTTCCTCGTCGTGCCTCGATTTGGTTCGCGAAGGAATGGAGGAAATTATCGCCCGGGGAGTTCCGCGCGAAGCTGCCCGTGAATTTCTCATGGAACACATCAATATTCAACTTGCGGTTCTTTTTAAAGAACTGCCAAATGCCGTTTTCTCCGATGCCGCCAACAAAGCGCTTGCACGTGGCCGCAGTATCCTGTTCAAAGACGACTGGAAACAGATTTTTGAACCTGACAACGTGTTGCAACAGGTGATTGACATTACTCAACACTAAAATCTCAATACTAATGAAGAAATTTGCCATTTTCGGATGCGGCTTCTGGAGCCAGTTTCAGTTGGGAGCGTGGAAAGAAATTGAAGGCGCTGAATGTGTTGCCCTTTGCAACCGTACCAACTCGAAAGCCGAAGATTTAGCCAAAAGGTTCGACATTCCGCATGTTTACGACGACGCTGAAGAGTTGCTGAAAAACGAAAAGCTCGATTTTATCGATATTATTACAGATGTTGACACGCACGAAAAATTCACCCTGCTCGGGGCAAAATACGGTCTGGATGTAATTTGTCAGAAACCGCTGGCCCCATCGTTCGGGGCGGCCAAACGAATGATGCAAGCCACACGCGAAGCCGGTGTAAAATTTTACGTTCACGAAAATTACCGCTGGCAACCCCAATTCCGAAGGGTGAAGGAAATTATTGATTCAGGAGTTATCGGTAAAGCTTTCCGCTGCGAAACGGCATTTATCACTGCATTCCCGGTGTTCGAAACCCAGCCTTTTTTGGCCGAACTCGAAGAATTTGCGTTAACCGATCAGGGCTCTCATCAATTTGATGTTCTTCGGTATTTGTTTGGTGAGGCAGAAACCATTTATTGTGAAAAGCAAACCGTAAATCCAACAATAAAAGGCGAAGATGTTACAACTTCTATCCTGAAAATGAAAAACGGCGTTGTCTGTATCCAGAAAATTTCGTTCAGTTCGCCACTCGAAAAAGAGATTTTCCCTCAAACAACTTTACTGATTGAAGGAGATAAAGGAAGTATCCGGCTCGATGCCGATTTCGAAATTAGTGTTACCACACCTTCGGGAACATCAAAAGAAATTGTCACAATGCGCTCATATCCATGGCAAACCGACCGGTTGAAACCCGAACCGCCCGCTATTGTCGATATTAACCAAAATATTCTAAATGATATGTTGGGAAAAGGCAAAGCCGAAAACACAGGCGACGATAACTTCGAAACTGTAAAACTGGTTTGGGCAGCTTACGAATCGGCCAATTCAGGGAAAGTGGTTAAAATTGAAGCATATTACGATTAAGGAATTAATTGTTAATTTTATTCCAAATTTGTAAGCAGAAATGAAAAATGAAGATGATATCAGATGGCAACAACGGTTTTCCAACTATCAGAAAGCTTTGAAACAACTGAAGAATGCCATCGAACTGCATAATGACAGGGAACTTACCAACCTGGAAAAACAAGGACTGATACAGGCCTTTGAATTCACCCACGAACTTGCATGGAACGTAATTAAAGACTATTTTGAATATCAGGGAAATACTTCCATTACAGGATCACGCGATGCTACAAGGGAGGCATTCAATAAGGGGATTATTGATAATGGGGAGGGATGGATGGAGATGATAAAAAGCCGGAATAAATCTTCGCATACATACAATGAGGAAGTAGCAGAAGAGATTGTTTTACTCATTACTGAAACTTATTATTCCCTTTTTAAAAAGTTCAGCGAAAAAATGGGAAAAAAGTTGAACGATTAATTTTTATTATGAGATTCGGGCTAAAAGAACATACCATTGAAAAGATAAAAGATGTTTTTGCTGATTTTCAAGAAATTGAAAAAGCAATTTTATATGGTTCCAGGGTGAAAGGAAATTTTAAACCGGGCTCCGATATCGATTTGGTATTGACAGCTCCCGGACTCTCGCTCAAAGATTTGTTCAAAATTGAAAACCAACTTGACGATCTGCTTTTACCCTGGAAAATTGATCTTTCCCTGATACACCAAATTTCCAATCCCGATCTCGTTGACCATATTAACCGCGAGGGTATTGTTTTTTACGAAAAGAAAACCGAATGAAAAAGGACTTCGGGTTTCCTAACTCGAAGATATCGGACTTGGAAAGTCCGACTCCCTCTGTCAGTGGTTTGAAATCGCGGGCAATATCAATCATCAACTGCATTTCATCAAAGTTTTGCATACCGCAAATGAGTGTGCTCACCGGTAGTGAAAGCGCATAATGACGGCACAATTCGGCGCTCACCTGCACACGCGATGAAATACGGTCGAACCCGCCAACCAGCGATTTCATGCCTAAAACTGCAATTTCGCGCTGATTTGCCACTGGCAGAACCTGTTTCTGGAAACTGTTGTAATGCGCATCCATAATGTTTAGTGGCATTTGCACGGCATCCCATTCAAACGGCATATTCAGCATATCGAGGTGGATTTTTGGGTCGCGGTGACCGGTAAACCCGATGTAACGCAGTTTTCCTTGTTTTTTGCCTTCAATCAGCGCGCGCAGTGCGCCATTTTCAGGGTCGAAAACCCTTTCGCGGTCGCCGTCGTACTGGATTGAATGTAATTGAACCATGTCAATCATTTCAGTGTTCATCCGTCGCAAAGCATCTTCCAGGTGGCGTTTTGCACCTTCGTAATCGCGGGCGCAAACTTTAGTCATCAGGAAAACCTTGTCGCGTAAATTGCCTTCTTTCAAACCTTTTCCCACCACTTCCTCCGACTTGCCGCGGTTGTATTCCCAGGCATTATCGATAAAAGTGATGCCGGCTTCAATTCCCTCGTGCATCATTTTGATGGCTAATTTTTCGTCGATAAATCCCAAATCCCATCCACCAAAACCAACGATGGAAACCCGTTCGCCAGTTTTTCCCAGCGCCCGTGTTGGTATTGCCGACATGGAAGCTGCCTGGGTTTTTAATACCACCGGTCCCAAAAGTACACCGGTCATCAGTGTTTGAATAAATTCCCTGCGTGAAAAACCGTTATTGCTCATTTTAAATCACTTTAAAGTATTCAACTAATGATTTGCCTTATATCATCATAAAACACGTTTTGACTGTTATTGTTGATACACCGTGTTTAGTTTATTTATCAAAGCATCATACATTTCCTGGCGTTTCAATTCAAGCGTACTTTTTGCATGGGCATTCATTTCAATGTGGTTTTCCCAGGTGTTGCACGGATTGGCATAATCCCATTCCACCGGTACGTTCAGGTCGGTATAATAATTTGGCCTTTCACCGGGGAATGGTTTTGTAAATTGTCCTGCCCAGCAACTTTGGGTTGGGTCATCCAAATCGTGTTCCGGGTCAATCACATACAATACCGACGGGGTATCGCCCACCCTGAAATATTGCGCCCAGGGTTCATTTTTTACCACCTCTTTTATATGTTGTCCCAAAGCGCCGTAAACAGAAAGTTTTTCAAACATCTCAGCAGGTTCATCACCAGAAAACATCCCTTCGTAAGTCCAGTTGATTTCGAGCCACCACATATTGGTAAATTGCGGATCATTAAAGATTTCGTTTCTCCCGTGCCCGTTCCAGTTATACTGTTCACAAGGTTTCTCTGTGGTTTCCCAGCTTTCAGGAATGTGTTGCCGGTATTCTTCCATCATCAGATCGGTGCCGATTGTAATTACCCTGATGTTTTTTGAAAGTTCCGGATTCGTGCGTAAAACTTCACCAAAGTTGACCATGTTACCCCATATTAAAACATAAAGCGGGCTTTTTTCTTCTGCGGCAGCTTCCTGAAAAAGGATTACCGCATCATCAAAATCCACCGCCAAACTTTTTTGTACAGCAGCGGGGGTAGGATAATCCTTTTTATCAAATTGAAATTCATTGTAATCTTTTTCGTAAGCTGCAACTACCATTTGACAGGCTTCCAAACCGCGGGCATCCCAGCGGTCGGGAACGATTCCCTGTATATCAAGTTCATTGGCATACCAGAGCAAATGAATCAGCGACTGCCTGTCATCCGGGTCGCCCGAATCGATATTGATATCGGTAAAAACAAAAACACGGGGCCGGATTTCTGTTTTTTGCTGACAAGAAAACATCAGTAAAAAAACAGATAAGGTTAATAAACAAGGTTGTAAAACACGTTTCATTTTTGGTTGTAATTTCAGATTTTCAAGAAATAAATATCAGGAAAAATTCAGTAGCTACAAATAATTATTTACCAAACTGCTGAAAAACTTATTCAATATAAAAGTGAGTACAGATGCCTTTTGTAATTTTAACTTTTTCTGAATATGATGAATTATGACAAATTTGAAAACCCGTTTTTTTGAATTGAAATATGAAAATGGCGCTATCCGATGGATTAAAAACAATGGCGTTGAAATCGTCAGGATGATTTATTCGGCTGTGCGCGACCACAACTGGGGAACCATTGAACCTGAAATTATGGAAGAAAAAATTGCAGAAAATGCAACAGGTTTTCAGATTAAAACCCATGTAAAATATCAAAAATCAAATATTCATTTTGAAGCTGAATATACAATTACAGGAAACGAAAAACGGTTGGAATTTGCAATGAATGGCGAAGCAAAATCTACTTTCAAAACCAACCGGATTGGTTTTTGCGTGCTTCACCCAATTAAAGAATGTGCCGGAAAAACATGTACTGTTATTCACCCCCACAAGACTTCGGAAAAAGCTGTTTTTCCTCAACAAATATCGCCTGAACAACCCATGAAAAACATTTCGTCGCTGGAGTGGGAACCAGCAAATAATATTTTAGCGAAACTTCATTTTTCAGGCGATGTTTTTGAAATGGAAGACCAACGCAACTGGACCGACGCATCATATAAAACATACTGTCGCCCGCTCAGTTTGCCGTTCCCGTTCGAAATAAAAAAAGGCGAAAAAATTCATCAGAAAATTGTGCTGGAGTTGAAATGTGAACCTCAAAATGAGATTACTAAAGATTTTGTTTCTTTTAAAATCGATGAAAACAGCAAGTTTAAAATCCCTAAAATCGGGATTGGAACAACCAGCCGAAAAGAGCCGCTTGAATTTTCGGAAGCCGAAATTTTAAAGCAACTGCCAATTCATAATTTGCGGGCTGAAATCAGGTTATTTGAGAATAACTGGAAACAGGGGCTAACTCGCGCAATTGAAGAATCGAACCTGCTGGAAATGCCCCTTTTTCTTGTATTGTATTTTTCGGAAGCGTTTAAGAATGAATTGAAAGCGTTTCAAAACACTTTTCAAAATTATAACATCAAAGTAAAATACATTCTTGTAGTCGGCAAAAACCATCTTCCCAACGATTTTGTTTTCGATGCTGTTTTTACTGAATTGAAAACCATTTTCCCCGAAGCAAAAATTGGATCAGGCGTAAACGCTTATTTTGCCGAGCTGAACCGCAACCGTCCTCAACCGGCAAAAGCAGAATTTATCAGTTTCGCAGTTTGTCCGCAGGTTCATGCTTTTGATGGTACTTCGCTTGTTGAAAACCTTGAAGCACAAAAATATACAGTAGAATCTGCCCGGCAGATCTTTCCTGAAAAACCGGTTTTTGTATCGCCGGTAACATTAAAACAAAGGTTTAACGTGGTTGCCACTTCGAAAGAACAGGAACCAAATCCCGGAGAATTGCCTTCGCAGGTTGACACACGGCAGAATTCAGTTTTTGCCACGCAGTGGCTGCTGGGAAGCCTGAAATTTCTGGCACAATCGGGAACTGATTTGGTTACTTTTTTCGAAACGGTTGGCTGGCGAGGTTTTATCCAGGGAAATTACAATCCGCCTGTTCTTGAAAAATTTTCATCCCGGGAAGGGGATATTTTTCCGGTTTTTTATTTGTTGAAAGAATTGGCAGGATTTGATGAGGTTGTTTTTTCGGAAAGCAGCCACCCGCTCGAAGTTGATGGAATAGTTCTATTTGGCAAAGATTTGAATGGTTGGCCGAAAAAGAAATTGCTTATCACCAATTTTTCAAAACAGACAAAAAAAGTTAATATCTCAGGAATCGAAACAACCCAGGTTGGCATCTGTCTCTTTTCTTCAAATCAAATTGAAAAACAAAACGGATTTTTTGAAATCACAGAAAATCAGATTGTTATTATCACCGGTTTATGATTCTAAACCATCCATCGAAACAAACCGGTTTTACAATTCCCTATTTTTATGTAAGTTTGAAATTCATTCAATCTGAAACCGATGAAAACTAAAATTCTGGTCTTAATAATCATTTTACTTGCAATCAACGCACAAGCACAGCGCAATGTAATCAATCTTGAAAAAAACTGGAAATTCAGCAAGGGTGATTTTCCTGGAGCTGTAAATGCCGGTTTCGACGATAAAACCTGGGAAAATGTAACCGTTCCGCACGATTGGGCGATATACGGACCGTTCGATAAAGAAGTGGACAAACAGGTAATTGCAATTGTTCAGAATAACGAAAATGTGGCCACCGAAAAAACAGGCAGGACAGGCGCATTGCCATTTATTGGCGTTGGGTGGTACCGAACTGAATTTAGTATCTTGGAATTCAAAACAGGCAAAAAAGTGCTGTTGACTTTTGATGGCGCCATGAGCGAGGCGCAGGTTTTTGTCAACGGGCAAAAAGTAGGCGAGTGGCCTTACGGTTACAGCTATTTTTATTTCGATATAACCCGGTTCCTAAAACCTGACGGGAATAATTTGCTTGCTGTCCGACTTGAAAATCTTCCCAAGTCTTCGCGCTGGTATCCTGGCGCCGGAATTTACCGTAAGGTGCAACTGATTGTAAAAGATGAGGTGAGTTTCGAACATTGGGGAACTTTTATTACCACACCCTATATTTCGGGGGAAGTGGCAAAAGTGAACCTGAAAACTACAGTACATGGATTAAAATTGCGTTGGCTTACAGAAATAAAAGATAGTTCGGGAAAGATTGTTGCTTCAAATGAAACCAGTCAACAATTTGGCAATCAAATGGAGCAAAATATTGCTGTGACAAATCCGCAACTTTGGAGTCCTGAAAGTCCATATTTGTATTCTGCCACCAATAAATTATATGAAGGTGAAATTTTGAAAGATGAACAAACAATAACATTTGGAATCCGCAATATTGAGTTTATAGCCGACATAGGATTTCTTTTAAACGGGAAAGTAACAAAGTTTAAAGGCGTTTGCCTTCACCACGATTTAGGCCCGCTCGGCGCTGCAATAAACAAAGCTGCACTTCGCCGGCAGTTGACCATTTTAAAAGATATGGGTTGTAACGCCATCCGCTCTGCGCATAACATGCCGTCGATGGAGCAACTTGAATTGTGCGACGAAATGGGTTTTATGATGATTGCCGAAAGTTTCGACGAATGGGCAAAACCCAAAGTGCAAAACGGGTACAACCGCTTTTTCAATGACTGGGCCGAAAAAGATGTTGTCAACCTGGTTCGGGCAACCCGCAACCACCCGAGTATTGTAATGTGGAGCTCAGGCAACGAAGTCCCTGACCAGTGGGGAAGTGCAGGCGTAAAACGTGCAAAATGGCTGCAGGATATTTTTCACCGCGAAGACCCGACCCGGCCGGTTACAGTTGGAATGGACCAGGTAAAAGCTACCATGGAAAGTGGTTTTGGCGCTTTACTGGATGTTCCGGGGTTGAATTATCGTGTGCATTTGTATGAAGAAGCTTATGAAAAATTTCCACAAGGTTTTATTTTGGGTTCCGAAACAGCTTCTACGGTAAGTTCGCGGGGGGTTTATAAATTCCCGGTTGAACAGGCAAAAAATAAGCAGTACGACGATTTACAATGTTCGTCGTACGATTTGGAAGCCTGTAGTTGGTCTAATGTCCCTGACGATGATTTTGTTTTACAGGACGATAAACCCTGGGTAATTGGCGAATTTGTGTGGACTGGTTTCGATTATTTGGGCGAACCAACGCCGTATGATGATTTTTGGCCATCGCGGAGTTCGTATTTCGGAATTTGCGATTTGGCCGGTTTACCAAAAGATCGTTACTATCTGTATCGCAGCCGCTGGAACACAGAAGATGAAACGTTGCATATTTTGCCCCACTGGAATTGGGAAGGGCGCGAAGGCGAAACCACACCGGTTTTTGTTTATACCAATTACGAAAGCGCAGAATTTTTTATAAACGGGAAAAGCCAGGGAATTCAGAAAAAAAGCAACGAAACCAACCAACACCGCTACAGGTTAATGTGGATGGATGTAAAATATGAACCAGGAACATTAAAAGTTATTGCTTTCGACAAACAGGGAAAACCAGTTGCCGCGAAGGAAATCCGCACCGCCGGAAACCCCAATCATTTTGAAATAACAGCCGATAAAATTTCGTTAAATGCCGATGGGAAAGACCTTTCGTTTGTTACTGTTTCGGTCGTTGATAAAGATGGGAATTTGTGTCCCAATGCAGCCAATGAGTTAAAATTTAAGGTTTCCGGAGCAGGGACTTTCAGGGCAGTTTGCAATGGTGATGCTACTTCCCTGGAAATGTTCCATCTTCCTGCCATGAAAACGTTTAGCGGGAAGCTGGTGGTTTTAGTGCAATCAACAAAAAATTCGGGTGAAATTAAATTGGAAATCGAGAGCAAAGGGCTTAAAAAAGGTACGTTGTCGTTAAATTCTTTGTGAAACAAAAACTACTATAAAAGATACGAACTGACTTTTTCGCCATTCTCTTTAAAAACATATTCGAACCTGTCAAGTTTTTCGTTGCGGATGATTACCTCGTATAAAACCTCTTCACCCCTGTGAATAACTATTCCGTTCATGATTTCGCCAAAAGCAAAGCCGGCATTTTTGATAATACCAGGCAATTCATCGGGCCAAAGATTCTTTTTGTATTCGCGCAGAATCCCATCCTTCGAAATTTTGGCAATATGCTCAACATCGTTTAAATAAAAAATTGCTTCACAAGTATCGTTTTTCACTTCCCAATCGATGTTTTTTGCATTAGGGAAACACTTTTCGAGTTGTTTTTTAACCTCTCCGGGAACTTTTTTTGAGTTACTTTTAAATATGGTTGAGAATGGAATCTTCATCTTTATCTTTAAGTTGCTTTCGGTTCTTAATATTTAAATTTCGCAAATTTGCTTTAACAATTTTTGCAGTTCATGTTTCAAAGTATTAGACGAATTAAAAAGAAAAAGTAACTGTTTTAATTGGGGCCAAACATTTTAAAATATAAATAAACCACTCTGGAACGCGCCCTTTTCAACCTCATTTTTACTGCATCTTCGCTGGTAGAAAGAGAAACCGCAATTTCCTTAATGGGAAGGGAATCCTGATATTTCATCATTAAAAGCGCTTTTTCTTCGGGGTGTATTTTTTCGAAAACCTGCAGAAGGTTCTCATAACTAATTTCCGATATTTCAGCGTCTGATTCATCCAGTATTTCTGGCAATTCGTTTTCCTGGTTCCAGTTTGGGTAGTGCAGTTGCTTCTTTTTGCGCAGATAATCGATTACTGTATTATATGTAATTGAATACAACCACGAAGAAAATGATGATTTCCCTTTAAAACTCTCCAGTTTTTCAAACGATTTGCTTAAAATGTCGTTTGCAAATTCCTCCGATTTCTGCTTGTCTTTGAAAAAACTGTAACATTTATCATTCACTTTAGGGAAATAACGTTTATACAGAACCTCAAAGAGTTCATTTTTCCCTTCGCGAATTATTTTATCGACCAATTGCTCGTCAGTTAAGTCCTTGAATTTCAAATCATCCATAATGAACAGAAAAACGAATTACGGAAATATTTCGGAAAAATACATTTTTTTTTTGATCAGTGTGTTACTTAATGCCAAAGCTCCGTCAAAATAGATGAATGAAAGAGAAAGTTACATTCAAAAATTAAATATTAACAAAAAAAAAGTGATTCAAATTATGAAAAAGATTTTTTATGTATTGTCGATTGTTGCAGCAACTTTAATGTTTACCAGTTGCGCAAAAGCGCCTCAAGCTGAAATTGATGCTGCCAAAGCTGCGTTGGAACAAGCAAAAACTGCACAGGCCGATCTTTATGTTGAGGCTGATTATCTTGCTGTTCAGGATTCTTTAAACGCTGTAATGGTTGAAATTGAAGCTCAGGGCTCAAAACTTTTCAAAAGCTATGGCAAAGCAAAAGAGAAACTGGTTGTAATTACTACCCAGGCTACTGAATTGGTTGCCAAAACCGATGTTAGAAAAGAAGAAATCAAAACTGAAGTTGCTACCGCAGAAGCTGCAACACAGGCTTTGATTACTGAAAACACTGCATTGTTGGCTAAAGCCCCTAAAGGTAAAGAAGGAAAAGAAGCTATTGAAGCTATCAAACTTGACTTAGCCGGTATCACAGCTTCTGTTGCTGAAGTTCCTGGGTTAGTTGCAAGTGGCGACCTTCTTGGCGCTCAAACAAAAGTTAACGCGGCACAACAAAAAGCTACTGAGATTAATACTGAATTGAAAACAGTATTGGAAAAAGCTAAAATTAAGTTCTAAGAAGTTAACAAAGTATAAGAAACGCCGGGGCTTAAAACTCCGGCGTTTTTAATGCAAATTATTATGGTGAAAAGATTGACCATTTTTTTTGGTTACTTATTTTTAGTTATTGTCATTGCGTCTGTTGGTTATTCTGCGGTTGTTTATACAACCAACAAACCTCCGCTCGAAGAGATTAATTCAGCCCGCGAATCATTAGCTTCGGCCAAAGGCAAAATGGCCGGCCAGTATGCCAACGAAACACTGAAAGAAGCAGAAAGTTTGTACAAGTGGGCAATGAAAGAGTGGCAAACACAAAACGGTAAATTTTTCGTTTTCAGGGATTATTCTTTAACCCGTGATTTGGCGTTAAAATCGATTAACAAGAGCACAAATGCCGGTAAAGAAGCAAAAAACGTTAAAACCAAGCTTAAGAATAATGTAGAATCGGAACTGGCCGATCTGAGAAAACAAATTGCCAGGTTCGAAAAATACTACAAACAACTGGTTTTGGGACGTTCGGTAATTAATGCATTCAACAAGGGGAAAACCCGTTTTCTTGAGGCTCAGATTGAATATAAAAAGAATGATTTTCAGCAAGCTGCAAAACTTGCAAAAAAAGCATCTGAAAGTATCTCGCAGGCCGAAAAAGCAGCACATGTAAAACTGCTTGATTTTTATCATAATTACCCGGTCTGGCAAAAAAACACACAATTAGCCTACAGCTTGTCGAAAAAGGGGCAGACAGTAATTTTAGTCGATAAAATACAGTCCACCTTAATCATTCTTAAAGGGGGAAAAGAATTTAAATCATTTACAGCAGAATTTGGTACAAGCTGGATGGGAGACAAGTTTTTTGAAGGCGATAAAGCAACTCCCGAGGGGGTTTACAAAGTCGTGGAAAAAAAGAGTAAATCCAAAACCAAATATTATAAAGCTTTATTGATTAATTATCCGAACAACGAAGATCAAAAAAGATACGACAAGATGGTCAAATCGGGAGAAATCCCGAGAAAAACAGGTATTGGCAGTTTAATTGAAATTCATGGAGATGGCGGAAAAGGGGTACACTGGACCGATGGCTGCGTTGCCTTGGAAAACAAGGAAATGGATGAGGTTTTTAACCATTGCAGCGTAAATACCCCTGTAATTATAGTAGGTTCACGGCTACCACTTGAAGACTATTTAAATTAGAAAATGGAAAAAATAAAAACAATAATTACCTTATTTCTTTTCGCAGCAGTTCTGATTATAATTATTGCAGTATTTGTCCTGGGAAACTTATTCCTGATCCCTTCGGTACAATTTTCAAAATACCATGCAGGACTAAGTATAGTCCCCTCAACCGATTCAGTACTAAACGCTGAAATTGAAATTAAGGCGCTTGAGAAGAAAATTGAACAACTAAACAAAAAAACAGAACGTCTGATACCCGGCAATGCTTACCTTATTATCAATACAACCAATAATACTTTTGAACTATATCAAAACAACAAGTTGGCCCGTTCGGGAAGGTGTTCAACAGGAAGTTTCATCCATTTGGAAGTTGACAGTACCAAATCATTTATGTTCGAAACCCCAAAAGGGGTAATGACAGTTCAAAGAAAAATAGTTAACCCTGTATGGACCAAGCCTGACTGGGCGTTTATCGAAGAAGGCATCCCTGTTCCATCCAAAGGCCACTCATCGCGGTTTGAAGCCAATGTATTAGGTGATTATGCGCTTATTTTGGGCGATGGGTACATGATACACGGAACACTTTACCAGCGTTTAATTGGTTCGCCGGTAACGCACGGATGTGTACGGTTGCTCGATGATGACCTGGAGGTTATCTACAAAACACTTCCGGTGGGTTCGAAAATTTTTATTTATTAAAAAAGGGAAATGAAAGATTTATTTTTAAAATATAAACCATGGTTCCTGACAATTATTATTGTTTTTTCTGTACTGCTTATTTTTACTGTTATTCGTCTTGTGTTAGCGCTTAATTCGGTTAAAGCAACCCTTGATGAACAACACATGGGCATATCGGCCGATAGTTTAGCCGAACTAAGTTGGAACGATGCCAAAATAAGGAATATGAAAAAGGACGTTTACTGGATGGAACAGCAACTGGTCCTTGCCAAGTCGGACTCGATTAACCTTGGCTTTAACCTAACCGATAGCATTGTGCAGGTTCAATTAAAAGGTACGGTGCTGTTTAAAGCAAAAATACTCAAACAGCATCCTGTGGATTTTTTAAATTCACTGAAACAACAGGCCTATTTTAATTTTGGAAGTATTGCATCGATAACTACTGAAACTTCTACTATTCCGAAAAAACCGATAAAAAAAGTAATTGCACCCAAAAGCGAAAATGAAAAGACCGAAGTTAAACAGGACTCGGTTATTGTTAAACCCATTGTTTGGCAATTTAGCGCCAGTAACCATTTTATTGTAATTATTACAGGGGTTGAATTGGATAAAGATTCAGTTTTAGATCTTCGCTACAAAAGCGATATGATAAAATACCGCACAGAGCAAATAAAACACGATTGGTTACCAAAAAACTATATTCCAACATTGTATATCTGGTTACCTGATAAAGATGCTAAAGCGATTTACCGTGCGCTTCCGGAAAATGGTAAAATAATATTCCGCAACTAACGAAACTCTTTCAACCGTTTCCTGTTATATTTTTTTAGTTTTGTTATATTAGTCGTAAAATTTAAAATCTGTAACGATGAAATTAATATCATTGGCGCTCATGTTTGCAATATCAGTATTGATATGCAACGCGCAGGAAACCAAACCGGGCCCGCGGCCATCGCCCGAAACCGGCGAAAAATTTAAAGTGGGAATGGCAGGATTTACTTTTCTGAAATTCGATATCGATAAAACACTGGAAACCTTAAAAAGGACAGACGTGCATTACCTGTGCATTAAAGATTTTCATCTTCCGCTTACCAGCTCCGATGAAGAAATTGCGGCTTTTCATGCCAAATTAAAAGCAAGCGATGTTACCGGTTACGCTGTTGGCCCAATTTACATGAAAACCGAAGAGGAAGTTGACCGTGCTTTCGCTTATGCAAAAAGGGTTGGCGTAAAACTGGTTGTGGGTGTCCCCAACTACGAATTGCTCCCGCATGTAGATAAAAAAGTGAAGGAATATGGTTTTAATTATGCCATTCACTTGCATGGCCCCGACATTAAATTATACCCCGATGCCGATGATGTTTGGGAAAATGTTAAAAATCTTGATCCAAGAATCGGCATGTGCCTCGATATTGGCCACAACACAAGAAAAGGGAAAGACCCGGTGGCAGACCTTAAAAAATACCACTCCCGTGTGTTCGATGTTCATATTAAAGATGTTACAGGGCCAACCAAGCTGGGCTACACTGTTGAAATTGGCCGCGGCATCATCGATTTCCCGGCATTCGTGAGAATGCTCCGCGAAGTTGGTTATACTGGCGTTTGCAGCCTTGAATACGAAAAAGATATGGAGAACCCGTTTATGGGAATTGCCGAATCGATTGGTTATTTCAGGGGGGTTATTGAGACAACAAAAAAATAAAACTTAAAATTATTAATATGTACACCGGATTATTACACACTCACAATATGTTTCGATGGCTGGTTTTACTGATGCTGGTTTTAGCTGTGGCATTTGCCTTTACTGGTTGGTTTAAAAAATGGGATTGGAATAAAAAAGACAACATCACAGGATTGATTCTGGCCATTTTTATGGACATTCAATTTGTGGTCGGGTTAGTTTTATATGCATTTGTTAGCCCATTAACCAAGGCTGCGTTTAACGATTTTGGCGCAGCTATGAAAAACGCCGACCTCCGCTTTTATGCAGTTGAACACATTTTAATGATGGTGATTGCATTGGTTTTGGTTCACATTGGCCGTTCAAAATCGAAAAAAGCAGTTGCTCCCTGGAAAAAACACCGTGTTGCGGCCATTTTTTATGGTATTGCGTTAGTGCTGATTTTAGTTGCAATTCCTTGGGACAGGGCGTTGATTTAAAGATAGAGATTGTATCGCCCGAAGCGCTTCCATCCTATTTTTTCAGTAAATTGTCGGCTGCCAGAACCAGAAACATAAAATGTTCGGCGCCGCCTCCCATTACATATTCGGTTTGTTGCCAGAAATAGGGCCACTCTTTTAACTCCGGAAAATCGGGGCGGATAATTCCGGTTCCGGAAACTACACCACCGGGAATAAATGACCAGTCGGCGCGGTTAACGCCGTAAGCCACGGTTACTGAGCGCGACCCAACTCCCGATGCAAATGATGATGTATTTTCTCCGGGATGGTTGCCAAGAACAAAATTGAGGGCATTAAAAAGTAAATCGGCACCAAACAATCCGGGTAAGTTTTTGTGCAAAAAATACTGCTGCATTCCCAATCGCTGAATTCCCCATCCATCGCCCCATATAGCAATATTATAGGGGACACCGAATGGATTTTCGTTCTGTCTTTTTTCCAATTGTCCGCTTAATTCTTTGTATGCAGCTAAAACCTCCGCTTTAAATTCTTCATTTTCACATCTGCCGAAAATTCTTGAAATTGAAGTTCCCGTTTGCGAAAAGCTTCGTACTACCTGATCTTTCATATCATAAATATCTTTCCGGTATTTTGCATCGTTGGTAGTAATCAGCAATTCGCAGGCAGCATTTATTTTTCCCGAACTGCTTCTCCCCGAAACAGGCCGTTCAACAGCGTAAAGTTCAGTTGCCGCTTTCAGGCAACGATAGGCCAAATCGTCGTTATATCCTTTTAAAACGCGCGCTGCCGCCGCCAAACCCTGAATTGCCTCATATTCATGGCTTGCATTTTCTTCGGTAAAAACCCAGCGGTCGTCTGTTTTTCCCGATTCAGTTCCGGTTTTTTCATTGATTCCGAGTGCCGGATTGTATTTCAAACCGTCAGTCATTGACGAAGCATCGCCCAGTAAAACATATTGTCGCAAATCATTTTCAATTATTCCCCTGTAAAGCCTTCCCAGATTTTCGTAACCACCCAGAATAGAAAGCACACCGTGTTCAACTTGTTGTAAAATATCGGGTTTTCCATCGGGAAGGTGTATTTCAACCAAACGATTTTCCTGATCAACCATGGTTTGATCCCATTTAACATCAAACTCTTCGTACGCCAGCGCCAGTGTCCAAACCGATCCGGCCTGCGATTCAACCCTGAGATCGTAATCGCCGGCATCGTGCCAGCCACCAACGTTTAACCCCGGAACCTGCTCGTAGGGTTTGTATTTTGTTAATGTTGAAGGCCCTTGCAAATAGCCATCGAAATGATTTGTATCTACCGGCGCCATCAGCGCATCGTCCATGTGGCAGAGGTCGTGCCAAACCCGGTAACCTTCGTTAATCCGCATGTGACACATTTGAACAGGAAGAAAATATTCGAGAGTTGGTTGCCAGACATGGCGTTCATACACATCTGAATCAATTTTAAAAGGCTCCGTTTTATAATTTCCGTATTGCACCTGGTAAATTCCTGGTTTTTTGATTTCCGAAAAATCGAATTGATAATAATTGAACCTCAGATATTTGCCCCATTTTTCAGGAACACCTTTTTTGATGGTTTCAAAGCCGCCGTTTTCTGACATCCGAAGTAAAGAAAAATCTTTAATATCTGTTTCCAATTTATCAAGCTCAACCGATGCAATTTTGGGTTGTTTGGGATGATAACCCACCTGGCTGACATGAACCACCGGTTTTTGCTTAAAACCCACAGCCACAAAAGGCTCGACTAACCATTCAATGGCATTTTTAGTTGCCCCGGCCTGAACTTCCGACCGAACTACAAACCATCCGTTATTGTGATAAAACCTTCCGTCGAGCAACTGCAAATCCGATTTCAGACTGGTAATCTTCAAAGTTTGTTCCTGAACATCGGGCGCTACAGTGAGTTTCTTGCCGGTTGCCATTGGAAACGCCTGCCAATTGCTGTCGGCATCTTTTTGCATCGGCCCATTAGCCTGCGTTGGAAAAATACCCGATTTATCATCCATGTACCACGATTTGCCAAACAAAAGTCCGGGGAAAAGTTCAAGGTTAAACCCTACTTTCCCAATCCATTCATTGGGAAGTGGATTTTCCAGGTCCACAATTATCCTGAAATTTTTTCCTACGCCAATTACCCTGACATTGTAACTAAAATTCAAATCGGGGTAAAAAACCGGGTTAAAACCTTTGCGGTTGCGGCTTTCGTCGGGGTAGGTACATCTTATCCTTATTTCATTGTTTTCGGGAAATACCTGTCGTTTTTCGGTTTTGGGAATGGGTTGCCATTGGCCGGGGGTAGGCTCCAGACGAAGGTCGCCGTTGGTTGCCACGCGCGTACCGTTTTGAATAATTCCGATCGCGCCCTGGTGACCTTCGGGATAGATATCGTAAAATACCATCACGTTTAGCCCGGGCATTTCGAAATATTCGTCGCTGTTTATCACTAATTGCTGTGCTGAAAGCGAAAGAAAAGCAACTGTAAAAAAGAAAAAGAAAAGTAGATTTTTCATTACAAATTTGGCTTAATTGATTTGCTTAATATTTATGGTTACTCCTGTTATCAAAAAATGCAACAAGTTCAATTATACTGTCATTTCTTATCTGATAAACAAGGGATGTTTGAGGGGCAACAACACAACGTCTTAAACTCTTCTGAATTTTGGAGCCAGGGCAAAGGTGTTTTTGAGTTTTCAATCTGTCGAGAAGGCTTTCCACTTTGTTTTCAAAGTTTTCTGCTTCTTTTAATGCCCAATTTTCAAGTATAAAGGCAAGGGTTCGGAGGTATGTTTCTTCAGCATAAGGAGACCAAACGATCTGATATTTTTTCATATCCTACCAAACAGTTTATCAACTTTTTTCTTAACCTCCTGATGCGGAATTCCCTTGCCATTTTCGAGCTGTTGCTGGCTCTCGTAAATGGCTTCTTTTTCCTCAACCGAAGTTAATTCCCACCAGTCAATATTTTTACTTTGCAATGTGGTAAAATAAGCCTGAACTTTATTAAGAATGCTTTCATCTTCAGTCTCTCCAATAAGTTTGTACAAATGATTTTTTATTTCTGCTGTTTTCATATTTGCGCTTTTAATTCATTCTTGCCACTGTTGAACAATTATTTTGACTTATTCACAAACTTACAAATAAACATGAAGGAATTTCTGCTTAAAACATAGAAAAAAAACTTAAGACAAGACAAAAAGCTGGATATTATTACACAGTTGGCAACTGTATTGAAAATTAACTTTTACCCACCGAGTAAATCTCATCAATTAAATGCTGGTATTTGGCCGCCACAATATTTCTCCGCAATTTAAGTGTTGGCGACAGTTCACCACTGGCTGGTGTCCACTCGGCACAAACCAGTCTTATCCGGTTGATTTGTTCGTGCGATCCCATTGTTTTATTTATTATCTGAACTTCCTTTTGAATTTTCTCAAATACTTCAGGTTTTTTAATGAGATCTTTGTTGTTTTCGTAATGAATTTTATGCTCGGCGCACCAGTCGTGCAGCAACGGGAAGTTAGGCGAAATAAGGGCGCTGGCAAATTTTTCGTTGGCGCCAATTACCATAACCTGTTCAATTAGGTTAGAGGCTTTCAGTTTGTTTTCAATCACTTGCGGGGCAATGTATTTTCCACCCGAAAGCTTGAAAATTTCTTTTTTCCTGTCTGTAATTTTCAGGAATTTCCCATCCTCAAAAACGCCAATATCACCGGTATGAAACCATCCTTCTTTGTCAATTACTTCATCGGTTAAATCCTGTGCTTTGTAATATCCCTTCATTACGCCCGGGCCTTTGCAAAGTATTTCGCCGTCCTGTGCAATTTTAACTTCAAATCCCTCAAGTACTGCTCCAACAGTTCCAATTTTCATTTCGCCCGAAACCGGATTATTTACCGCTATAACCGGCGATGTTTCGGTTAGTCCGTAACCTTCGAGGTTCAGCATTTTTGACATTCCCAAAACACGGGCAATTTTGGGTTGTAGCGCTGCCCCGCCCGAAACAACATAAACTATGTTACCGCCAAGAGCTGCGCGCCATTTCGAATAAATCAACTTATCGGCAATTTTTATTTTCAATCTTAACCACGGATTATATTTTTTGTTGTATTCAAAATGTCGGGTAAGATCCATTGCCCAGAAATAAATTCCCTTTTTTATTCCTGTCAACTCTTTTCCTTTTGTTACAAACCCATCGTAAACTTTCTCAAGTAACCGGGGAACCGAATTAAACATGTGCGGTTTTATTTCCTTGATTGCCGAAACAATCTGGTTCAAATTGCCCACATAATAAATTCCCATTCCCTTATATTGAAAATGGTAATTCACACTACGTTCGTAAACATGGCAAAGCGGGAGAAAACTGATAACGTGATGATCTTTGCCTAAATGATGCATTTTTGAATGGGCAACAAAATTGGAAACCAGGTTTTTCTGTGTAAGCATTACACCTTTTGGAATGCCTGTTGTACCTGAGGTATAAATTATAGTAGCCAAATCTTCGGGTTGAATTGATTTTTTAAGCTCAGTTAATTCACTTTCAAATTCTTTCTTTTTTGAATTACCCAAATCGAGAATTTCTTCATAAATATTCGCACCTTCAACCTCTTCAAAAGTGTAAACATGCTCAATATGAGTTAGTAATCTGGCAACAGGATTTATTTTTTCATAAAGTTTCTGATCTCCGATAATCAGAATTTTTACCTCCGCATGATGCAATATATATTTGTATTCGTCCTCTCCAATGGTGGGATAAATAGGTACGTGCACCACGCCGGTCATCGCCATTCCCATGTCGGCAAAATTCCATTCGGGCCTGTTTGTTGTGACTGTTGCAACTTTATCGCCTTTTTTTAGTCCCAGAGCCATTAAACCCATGGCAAACTGATGTGATTTTTTAACATACTCTTCGGTTGAATATGTGTACCATTCACCATCCATTTTCCCTCCAATTGCATCTTTTCGCGGAAATTCGGTCAGATAACGATCAAGAATGTCAAATGTGCGAGTTACTTCCTTTGCCATATTTTATTGATTTAGTATAATCACCAAATATAATCGTTTTGAAATTCGGGTGCTTTGCAGGGGTGATTACAAAACCAGAATTTTGTTAATTTAAATTGATTATAAATAATTTTATTTAATTGAATATCAATTAATTATAGCATTTTATATCGACTTTCTGTTTAAATAATTCCAAAAATCAAAGATTCAGCAAAGAGAAAAGAAAGAAAAATATAGCAAGAGTCCCCGATTATTTCTTGTTTTTGTTTTAGATAATTACTTGAAAATGATAACCTGAAAACCATGACAACCTAAAAACAAGTTTGAAAAGTAAAAAGTATATTACTACCCCTGTTCCTTCTCGAATTTTGTTTGTTTAATGTACGCCCAAACCATCAGAGCGCCAAGTATCGCAAAAGAAATTGGAACAGCCGGATTAACGCCATCGGCAGAACCTTTTCCATAAGAGTGCAGCCCCGAAAGGTAATAGTTCACACCGAAGTATGTCATCAGAACAGAAGCAAAACCAAGAATGGAGGCCATGTTATAATTGAAAACCCCTTTCAGTGGCGGAATCATCCGCATGTGAACGATAAATGAATAAATAACCACGGTAATGAGCGCCCAGGTTTCTTTTGGATCCCAGCCCCAGTAACGTCCCCAGCTTTCGTTGGCCCAAACGCCGCCAAGAAAAGTCCCGATGGTAAGAAAATACAAACCTACCGTTGCCGACATTTCGTTAATAGTGGTAAGCTGTTCGATAAAACCTGTCACCTTTAGTTCATTCGATTTGTTACGGAGAACTATTAAAATCATAACCATGATTCCGAGAAAAGTACTTAAGCCGATAAAGCCATAACTGCCTGTAATTATGGCCACGTGAATGATAAGCCAGTATGATTTAAGTACAGGTACCAACGGCGTAATTTCGGGATTCATCCAGCTAAGATGGGCCACAAAAAGTGTAATTCCGGTTAAAAATGCAGCGGTACCAACCACCATCGGGTATTTTCGGCCAAAAACCAATCCAGCCAGCATAACGGCCCATGCAACGTAAACCACCGATTCGTAACCGTTGCTCCAGGGCGCGTGGCCCGAAATATACCAGCGTAATACCAATCCGGCGGTATGAATGAGAAACAACAAAAAGATTGCCCCAAAGAATGTTGCCCGAAGGAATTTTGGCAATTGTTTTTGTCGGAAAATATTTACAAAAAGCACAAACAATAACAAAAACCCAAACAACAGGTAAAATGGGAAAACACGTTTAAACGGGTTTACTTTGTTATACAGTATTTCGATATTTTTTTTGTTTTGCGAAGGGATCAATCCTCCTCCGTATTTATTTTGAAAATTTTCGACAGCCATTAAAATCTGGTTGGCATCGGCATATTTTTGTTCGGCAATTGTTTGTAATAAAAGCTGAAATCCGCTTTTTATGAAAATTGAATCGCCGCCCGAATATTCGATTGCATTTGATCCCGGTGGATACCAACCTGCTTCTTTGGTTTCGCGGGGGTATAAATTAAAAAGCGACCCCTGAAAAACCATAAAACAGATGTTTACACGCTCATCGACGTTAATGTATTCTTTTTCCAATTGGTTCCGGAAGGCCGGAGTTTTTTCGTACGCAATCCGCACATTTTCCGATATTTTGTAATTTCCCTGTGTATCAAAAAATTGTTCAATTGTAACGTATTTCCCGTTGGCGCCCAACTCACCGGCAAGTGTTTTATTCGATACTTTAATAATTGGCATCGTCCTCCATATTTCGGGATAAGTCATCATGCTCAGAACCACTTCATCGGCCGACTTACCGTAAAGCGATGATTTTCCGCTTACTTTACGCACAATTTCGCTGTTTAATGTTGAAAGCGGTTCAATTCGGCCATCAACACCCTGCACCCATAATTTACTGAATAATTCAACTGTTCCCCCATTTAAATCCGGTATGCCGGCACTAACGCCTGCCTGAGCAGATGCGCCAAATGTCAATCCCCCAAAGGTCATTATAATTATGACCGATTTTGCCGCGCCCTGTTTTAACTTCCGGGCTAAAAACTGGAAATACGAGTTTTTATTTACCATCGAAAGAACGAACCCAAGAATTAATAATGTATAGCCCAGATAGGTAATCCATGTCCCCCAAAAATCGTGGTTCACCGAAAGTATGGTTCCCTTTTCGTCGGTATCGTAGCTACTCTGGAAAAATTTATATCCTTTGTAATTCAGTGTATTGTTCATAAAAATGCGGATGTCTTTTTTCAAACCGATATTATCGTCCTGCAAAACCACTTCCGAAGCAAACGAAGAGGGCGATTGTGAACCCGGGTAACGCTCCAATTGAAAATCTTTCAGATAAATACTGAACGGAACAGAGATAGGCAACGAGCCGTAAGCCAGTTTTAGTTCGCCGTTTCCGAGCGGAACAGAAATTGTATCGGGCGCCACGCCTGAATGGCCGAAAACAGGCACAGTTTGTTCCTTAATTCCATCCGAAATCTGAACCATAACAGCATCCTCGCGCGTTTCGCCCTGGCTTTTTACCGCTGTAAAAGTTGCGCTTGGCAGAAAATTGCGGATTAAAAACCGAAAACCTCCAAAACCATATAAAAACATATTTTTTACATGAATGGTATCGCCCGGGGCAAAAGTTACTGTTTCCTGGCTGGCCATGGTTGTTTCTTTGATGGAATCCGCTACAGTCATATACAACTGGTTTTCAATTCTGAAAAAATTGGCGCCGGTTGTTTCACCTGCCTCGAAACCTGCAGTAAATCCGGGATATTCCAAAATATCGCCTTTGTGGAACATAAACGAATGCATTCCCTGTGCCGTGGGCGAGGAGAAAACAAAATCGATAACCGGTCCGCCACTTTCCGATGGAATGGCTTTCCGCTCGGCATTTTCGATGTAACCTACAGCTTTTACCCTAACCGGCTGCCCGTTAACATCGAACTTTGCCGAAAACTGTTTTGGCGCCAGTTCCGAGAAAAGTACCTTCTTTTCCTTTTGTTGATTTTCGAAAGCGGCATAAAAATAACTGTCGCTCGAAATAATATTATCGGAACTTTGGTTTTCGCGGATGTGCATAACCCCTTCGTAACTAATGTACCGGGTAATTGCCGCGCCCAGCAGAATCACCAGGAACGAAATATGGAAAAGGCCGAGAGTAAATCGTTTTTTGGTGAAAAATTTATATTTAACAAGGTTATTAATCAGGTTTATCCCGAGTAATATCCAAATCAACTCAAACCAACGGGTTTTATAAATCAAAGCCTGCGCTGTTGGCGTTCCGTAACTGCTTTCGACAAAAGTGGCAATTGCCATCGAAAATGCAAGCGCTAAAAGTAAAAATGCCATTACCGGCAGGGATGTTATAAAAGAATATACCTTTTTCATTTTACTTATGTTTTCAAAGGGTCGAAAATAGTTTTTATTGGGGACATTACAAAAAAAGCCCGACTAAAATCAGACTTTTTTGTATTTAATTAAATCATAGGTTTTGTTCGCTCAAATCTTTATTTTAAAACACCTCCATAAACTTTTTTTATAACCGCAATTTTTCCCTCATCTTCAGCAATTGCATTCGTAGTAAACATCATCACACCGCTCGATTTTTCTGCAAGTCCCCCTTTGAGTACTGTTTCAAATTCGACTGAAGACACCGTGTACGGATTATTGTAAGCCTGAACAATAGGCCAAACTTTTGGGAAGGCTCCGTTTTTAATCTCCAGCCGGTTACAAAACCAGCGGATATTTTCTTCAACCCAGGCGGGTTCCCTGCCCATTCGCGCGTGATAGACCATTGGCGAAAACACATCAAAAACATCACGAAGCAGGTCGTAATCAAGCCCGAGGATTCGCCGGCGGGCGCCGTCAAATTCCTCGTCATTCCATGGACAATGATAAAGCCCAAGTAAAGTTCCGGGTTTTTGCTCATCAATAATTTTCCGAATCTGAACAGCCCAATCGTGAATGACTTCACAACGCCAGTTGCGCCATTCCTTATCTTTGTTTTGCAGTATCCATTTTGCTTTTTGCGTGGTGCTGCCTTCGGGGATTTCAACATTTTTGTTTTCAGAAAAAGTGGAAAGACAATGATCGCAAAAACAGGTTTCGGGCAAAATTGGTTCAGGCTCTTCAAACTGGGCATGCCAGTGAACGTAATCCATCCAAACCCCTGCAATGTCATAATCATTGAGCAACTTGCGCAACTGGTTGAACCGATAAGTCCTGAAACCGGGTTCAGTTGGACAAACTCCCATAAACCACGACGCAGCTTCAACCTGTTCTCCTTTTTCATTAATAGCCCACGCTTCAGGATGCTCTTCCACATAATTTTTACCATTTAATGTGGCAAATTCGGCATAAACTTTTATTCCCTCGGCTTTTGCCCGTTCCATCATTTCAGCATTAATTGAACCGCTATGTACAAACACCGAATTTATACCCAGCTCTGGCAATGAATAACCTTTTTCCCACAGCGGTTTCGGATGACCGTAAATTCCCCTTATTTCAATTTGTTGAACAGGTTCCTGTGCGCAGGAAATCAATAAAATAGCCAATAAAAGTATTGAACTGTAAATTCCCGGCAGCGTTATTTGTTTTAATGTTCTCATCTCTTTCGATTTTAACTGTTTTAACAAATATACATCGAACCGATTAATGAAACCAATAAAAGCACAGAGAACCTTTTCGTCTCTTTCAATGAAGATGAAACGGTCTTTTTTTAATTGGGAGTTGTACCCGATAATTATCGGGTTTCCCAAGTCCAACATTCTTTTTTCAAGATGCCGGACTTAGGAAAGTCCGGCTCCCGGGTGATGCGAATTCCGATTCGCATCTTTTAAAACGGCTTATCGGAAACCCTGCCCGTACGGTCGCGTAGACGTTGCACCCTATTGCAAAAACGAAAGCGCTTTTTCGATGGCGGCCTTTGTCCGTACTTCATCCAACAACAAAATTGAAACCTGCCATGCTCAACAACATAATTTTAAAAATCAACCCTAACTACCTCAAAAACAATCCATTCAAAAAATAAAAAAAAAACGGAATGAACCTTAAACTAACTGTTGTTTGGTAAACTTTATTATTCTACTTTTAAAGTGAATTTAAGGCCTTGCAACATTTTTAAATTGCAAGCCACTAAAATATTCAACACATGCAAACCAATTTCGTTAAAATTTTTGAATTTTTAATCAATAATTAGCTAATGAAACCGCTTTTAATACAAATTCTTTTTGTAGCCCTTTTTACAAATTCAGTATTAGCAATAGAACCTGAAAGTGGTGTGAAAAGACCATTAAATAAATTAAATATTAATTTTCAGTCGAACTTTTTTGTTGCTAATAAGGATTGGTACCGGGATGCCTCATTCAACTCATTTAACCCGGGGGGTGAGATTATGTATGAAAGGGGAATGACTGCAAAAGTGTCGTTTTTAACAGGAGCTAATTACATTTATAGTTGTTGGAATTACATACTCGGCGGAAAAAGTTACTTCAAGGCAATAGCACATGAGATTTTCATACCTGTACTTTTTAATACAAAATTGAATAACAGGATTTATCTAACAACAGGGATATATCCGGGATGGCTGCTTGAAGGTAAACAATTTTACAAAAACCTCTCAACCGTAATAAACTGGAGAGATATTACTGAAACAACCAGTTATCCATCAAGTAAAAAATTTTCGACTGATATTTTTCTGGGGGCGGCTTACAGCCAACCACTGAACAGCAAAAATTCTCTTGACCTCTCTCCATTCGTGAAATATAAACTTACGGACAACTGGATGGGAGAAAGAAGAAATAAGTTAAGTTATGGAGTTAAGATAAATTATGCATTTGAATTTTAGACAAACAACTTAAAAAAACTAAATTAAGAAAAAGTTATTATTAACATTGGTAATTACATTAAACTGCTTACACCTATACCCTCAAATCAATCCCAGAAATTATAATCCTAATTACGCTTATACAGTTTTTGAGGATGAATTCAATGGTTCACTTGAAAAATGGACACCGGGAATAATATACAGAGGTATTGGACAGCTAATTTTCAGTAGTTCAACACATGAAGTTACTGGTGGTGAGTTAAGGTTAAAGATGATACATTCGCTTAATAATCCTGAATATCCTTTGGTAAAATATTTTGGGGCCGAATTTATGACAAATCAAACATTTTTATATGGAATTTTTGAGTGTAGGGCGTCTTTTGCAAAGGATGTAGGTTCATGGCCTGCGTTTTGGTCGTTCCACCAACAGCCTTGCCCTGATAATGAAGGGCCTGAAATAGACTTTGCGGAATATTTTCACAGAAGTTCATCCAACCACAAATTGCATCATGTCATTCACCATTGGCTTAGTTCCCCATGTGGTATACCAGGTGATGAGAAAGAAACCGGTTATGATACTCCATGGTCCTTTACTCCTTCGACAAATGTTTACAAGAGTATTTGGACTCCTGAGAAAATTGAGTATTATGTAGATAATGCATTGAAAGGTACTCATGAAAAGCGTTCAAATGACTGGTTTCCGGATAAGCCAG
Source organism: uncultured Prolixibacteraceae bacterium (assembly GCA_947085485.1). Taxonomy (GTDB): domain Bacteria; phylum Bacteroidota; class Bacteroidia; order Bacteroidales; family Prolixibacteraceae; genus Draconibacterium. The sequence continues at coordinate 962 of CAMTWS010000157.1, read as the reverse complement.
TAGCAGTTATTGTAAGTCAATAAATCCTTCAACCTGATAATAATGCGTCACCAGTATGTCCACAGACATCGTCTTTTGATTATGTGAGAGTAAAAAAATTCTTTCTTGCTCCTGAAATTAGCTGTCCAGATGTGATTTGCTCACAAACATCGGCAACATTAGATGTTGACCCTCTTGCTTCCAATATCACATGGAATTTAATTCCGGGCAACTATTTTACAGGAGTAACATCGGGTAGCGGAAAAACAGTAACTATTACACCTTCAACATACAACGGTACGGGCAAAATAAAATACACTTTTCAGATGCCTTCGGGTGAAACTTTTTCGGCTGAAAAAGCTTTTGGAGTGAGAGGGCCAAGGACAGAAGATGTTTTGCTAACCGTTTATAAATCAGATGGTACTTTAGCAACACAGATAAACGGAACATGGCTATTGTGCCCAAACACTACTTACCATATTTATGTGAACAATAACAATACAACATGTTCAACTTCAAACTACATCTGGACAGTTCCAACAGGTTGGACTCAATTTTATACTTACCAAAACATGATTTCGGTAAATACAAATTCAAGTCCCGGCGGCCCGGTATCGGTTACAGCTACCACCTGTTGTGGCAACAATGCCACTATTATTTCAACTTATCTTGGTTCAAATTACAATTGCGGTTCATATTATATGGTTTTTGTTCCAAATCCTGCTGAGAATGAAACCATACTAACCATCGAACCAGAATCGGATGAATTGAAATTTGATGACACAGTTGAATGGGATATGGAAATTTACAGCCAAACCCAGGAACTAAAAAGGAAAGAAACAAAGCTAAAGGGCAAAGAACACAAAATACAAACCACCGGCTGGAAACAAGGTGTGTATGCTGTTCGGGTAAAATATAAAGATGAGATTTTATTGGGTAAACTTATGGTGAAGAAATAAAAAAAGGCCTCTCCCCGGCCCTCT
>CAMTWS010000156.1:0-14470 GCA_947085485.1 uncultured Prolixibacteraceae bacterium | reverse complement strand
GGAGTTTGTAATCAACCAACTGGCTGAAAACGGCAGGATTATTAAAGTTTACATGATTTATCAGATTCTGATGATCGTTACCGGGATTTTCTTTTTCTCACTTTCGATAGGCCTTGCTTTTCAAGGATCTGCAAGTCAATTGTATTTTTCGCTGGCTGCTTTGGTTTTTTGCTTTTCGGTTTTAATTATTATCCATGAAATGTTGCATGGAATTGCGCTTAAAATTACAGGGGCCAAAAATGTTTCGTTTGGGGGCTATCTGAAAAAATTTGTTTTTATGCCGAAGCCGACCAATTCGTAATTAACCGTAAACAGTTTGCTTTCATTGCGTTAACCCCTTTGTTTGTTGTTAAACTGATTACAATCATTGGAATAATAATCTTTTTTAACCAACCTGTTTTTTACTTTTTGATTTTTGTGATGAGCGCCCACAGCCTGTTTTGTGCCGGCGATATTGGGTTGTTTTCCATATTTTATCAAGATAAAAATACCGGGATTTTTACATTCGATGTAAAGGCTGAAAAGATGAGTTATTTTTACCGGAAAAGCTTAGATAAACCAGGCGGTTAAATTCCCTCAAAAAGTAATCAAAGGGGCTGGGGCGCTTTTTGTAGTTCGTTCGTTTTTAAACCAGCGAGTCGCCTTTTTTTATTCTCACATCGGTAACAAATTTCTTAATTTGCTGCTCATCTTCTTTCCGGCAAATCATTAATGTGTCGTTCGATTCGGCCACAATATATCCATCCAATCCCTGTAGCACTGCTATTTTTTCGCCGGAAATGTTGATAATGCAGTTTTTAGTGTCATAGGTTAATACATTGTCGCCACGAACCACGTTTCCGGCTTCGTCTTTTTTCCGGTTTTCGTACAGTGTTCCCCAGTTTCCAAGATCGCTCCATCCAAAATCGGCTGTTAATACAAACACATTCTGCGCTTTTTCCATAATTCCGTAATCGACCGAAATGGCTTGCAACTCGGAGTAGATTTTGTTGATAAAATGAACTTCATCATCTGTATTGTATAACTTCATCCCTTTTTCGAACAACGACGAAACATCGGGCAAATACAGGTCGAATGCCTCTGTTATTGCAGGCAGCGACCAGATAAAAATTCCAGAATTCCAGAAAAATTCGCCGCTTTCGATAAAAAGCTTTGCCATTTGAATGTCGGGTTTTTCGGCAAATATTTTCACTTTATACAAGTTGTCCAGTTCTTTAAAATCAACTTTCTTTTTTACCTGAATATAGCCGTAAGCCGTTTCTGGCCTGTTGGGAGTTATCCCCAGGGTAAGCAAAGCGGCATTCTTATCGACATAATCGAGTCCGTTTTTAATCTGACGAATAAATTCTTCCTCCTTTAAAATAACATGATCTGAAGGCGCCACAACTATATTGGCATTCGGGTTCTTGGTTTTTATTTTATAGGTGGCGTAAGCAATACATGGCGCCGTGTTTCGGCGCAAAGGCTCAAGTAAAACCTGGTCTTCCATTAATTGCGGGAGCTGTTCGAGCACAAGGTTTTTGTATTTTATGTTGGTAACCACCAAGAAATTTTCGGCGGTTATTATTTTTGAAAACCGCTCGTATGTTTGTTGCAGAAATGTCCTGCCAGTGCCGAGAATGTCTAAAAACTGTTTTGGTTTGGCCAAACGGCTGAGTGGCCAGAAACGGCTTCCTGTTCCGCCGGCCATTATAATACAGTAGTTTTTGTTCATTGGTTTGATATTAGCGTACACTCCAAAAATATTAATTTTATGCGAACCAATGGGATTTTCGTGATAATTTTGAATGGGCAACTTTTCATGGCAGGTTTCTTTTTGTTTAGGGATATTTAAGTTGTAATTTTAGCTTTAAAATAAATTCATTTTTAAACAACAAAAATTGAAACAAAATGGGATTTTTCTTTCATATCGGTCGTTATTTTTCGATGCTAAAACTTGTTTTGGCCAAACCCGAAAAGCATAAAATGTATGTGAGGCAATTATTTTACGAAATTGAGAACCTCGGCGTAAATTCGGTTGGAATTGTCATTATCATCTCCGTTTTTATTGGAGGGATTATGACCATTCAGTTTGCTTATGCTTTGATGAACCCGCTGTACCCAACATATTTAATTGGATTGGCTACCCGCGATACGCTGATGCTTGAGTTTTCATCGACGATGCTGGCGCTGATAATGGCCGGAAAAATTGGTTCAAACATTACATCTGAAATAGGGAGCATGCGTGTAACCGAGCAAATAGACTCGCTGGAAATAATGGGAATTAACTCGGCAAGCTACCTTATTTTGCCAAAAATTATTGCCGTGGTTTTTGTTTTCCCTTTTCTTTATATCATCAGCGTATTTTTCGGAATTATGGGTGGCCTGGTTACGGGACCAATTACGGGTACCATTACTTTGCCCGAATATGTGGAAGGTATAAGAACTTTATTTGTGCCGTATTATGTTACTTTTTCCATCATTAAAATGCTTGTTTTTGGTCTGCTGGTTGCCTCAGTTCCGGCTTATTTTGGTTATTACGTTCAGGGAGGTGCGCTCGAAGTAGGTAAAGCAAGTACCAAAGCCGTGGTGAACACGAATATTCTTATTCTGTTTTTCGATTTAATATTAACCCGATTATTACTGACATGATTGAAGTTAAAAATTTATATAAATCGTTCGAAGGAAACGATGTACTGAAAAACGTATCCGTTGTTTTCGAAAAAGGAAAAACCAACCTGATTATCGGGCGAAGCGGTTCGGGCAAAACAGTGCTGCTGAAATGTATTCTGGGTTTGTTCGAAATTGATGGTGGTGAAATTTGGTATGATGACCGGAATTTTACAAAAACCGGTGAAAAGCAGCGTAAAAAAATGCGCCAGGAAATAGGGATGGTATTTCAGGGCGGGGCGCTTTTCGATAGCATTTCGGTTGAAGGAAATGTGCGTTTTCCGCTGGATATGTTTACAAAAATGACTTGGAAAGAAAAACAGGATAGGGTTGCATTTTGTCTCGACCATGTAAATATCGAAAATAAGGCGTTTAAACTTTCACCCAGCGAAATAAGTGGTGGTATGAAAAAACGTGTCGCCATTGCCCGTGCCATTGCACTGAATCCCCGATACCTTTTTTGCGACGAACCCAACTCTGGCCTCGACCCCGAAACATCAACCGTTATCGACCAATTGATCAGAGATTTAACACGTGAATTTGAAATGACCACCATTATTAATACGCACGACATGAATTCGGTGATTGAAATTGGCGAGTCGGTACTTTTTATCAGCAATGGCGAAAAAGAGTGGATGGGAACAAACAACGAAATTTTAAACAGCCATAACCAAAAACTGAATGATTTTATTTTTGCCAACAAGTTGTATGCTCTAATGAGGAAAGAGGCGGAGGAAGGTTAGTTGCCGCTATTCGAGTTCAGCTTCAATTTCACGTTTAATGGCTCTTTGTACTAATTGATTAAGGGTGATGCCTTTCATTAATGCTAATTGCGCTGCTTTTTTATGAATACCTGGATTTAACCTGATGTTGAAAGTTCCATTATACGATTTTTCAACCGGAATCCCTTCTTCTTCGCAGTCTTTAATGTGTTCATCAACCATATAATAAAATGAGTTTTCCAACTCATCAACGGTTGTTCCTTCAAAAGTAACCAGGTCGTTTATTCCTTCAATTTTCCCAAAAAGTACCCGATCTTTCGCACCATAATGCACCGAACCAATAAATCCTTTGTATGTCAATACATCTTTCATTGTCAAACAATATTTTCCTTTTGGTTTTATCCTTTGGGAACCAGTGTTACTACCGGTATAATCATCTCTTCCATTGAAATTCCCCCGTGTTGAAAAGTGTCTTTATAGTAATTCGAGTAATAATTAAAATTATTCGGATAGGCCAGAAAATCGTCGGAGTTGGCAAAAATGTAGCTGGTACTCACATTCCGCGAGGGCAAAAACGCTTTTCGAGGGTCGCGCACTTCAAATATTTGTTTCGATTTGTAGTTCAGGTTTTTGCCCAGTTTATAACGCAGGTTGGTGTTGGTTTCGCGGTCGGCGATTACTTTTATCGGATTATTTACCCTGATAGAGCCATGGTCGGTAGTTACCACAATCCGGATATTGTTTTCCGACAAACCTTTTAAAAGTGCCAGCAACGATGAGTTGTTAAACCAGCTTAAAGTTAACGAACGGTAAGCTTTTTCGTCGCCTGCGAGTTCTTTAATCATATCCATTTCGGTGCGGGCATGCGAAATCATATCGACAAAATTAAATACCATCACCGAAAGATCACTTTCCAAAATACTGCTCAGACTATCAGAAATTCGGCGTTCCATGCGCATTCCCGAAACTTTGTCGAAATAAAGTTTCTCTTTTCGTCCGTGGCGGGTCATTTGTTTCCGCAGCAGTTGCTCTTCGAAACGGTTTTTATGCCCTTCGTTATCATCGTCGTCCCACATTTCGGGATAAAGGCGGGCTATTTCGGAGGGCATTAATCCGGCAAACATCGCATTGCGGGCATACATTGTGGCAGTGGGTAAAATGCTGTAATACAAATCTTCCGATTCGGTGCGGAAATAATTGTCGAAAACCTTGTTGATTGTCCGCCACTGGTCGAAACGCAAATTATCGATAACCAGCATAAACACCTTTTTGCCACTGTCGAGCAATGGGAAAATTTTATGTTTAAAAATATCGGGCGATAAAAGCGGCCTTTCGCCAATATCCTGTAAAAACCAATCGAGATAATGGCCTTTAATAAACCTGAAAAATGCTTTGTTGGCATCCTCTTTTTGCATTGCCAGAATTTCGTCCATTGCCGAATCGTCCGACTGGCTGAGTTCTATCTCCCAGTGAACCAGTTTTTTGTAAATATCAACCCACTCGGTATAATTTAACCTGTCGTTAATTTGCATGCCAATTTTTCCAAACTGCATTTGGTAAGCCGAAGTGGTTTGTTGTGTTACCAACCGTTGCTGGTCGATGTTCTTTTTTAGCGAAAGTAAAATCTGCTTTGGGTTTACCGGTTTAATCAGGTAATCGGCAATTTTCGATCCTACTGCCTCATCCATAATATTCTCTTCTTCGCTTTTGGTAATCATTACCACCGGCACATTTGGAGCGATGGTTTTAATCTGTGTAAGCGTTTCCAGCCCTGTCATTCCGGGCATGTTCTCGTCTAAAAAAATAATATCGTAGTAGTTGTCCTTCACTTTTTCAACTGCATCCAAACCGTTATTGGCTGTTTCAACTTCATATCCTTTTCCCTCCAGGAAAATAATATGTGCGCGCAATAAGTCAATTTCGTCGTCGGTCCAGAGAATGCGTGGTTTATTCATGTATAAAATTTTAATTGTTGTAAAGATATGAACAAAAATAGTGGTGTTATAGTATCTGTTTAACTTACTTTAACGAGGCGGCAAAGTTCCGTGTTCCGAGTTTAGGGTTTCGTGTTTGTCACTGGTCACTGGTCATTGGTCATCAGTCATTGGGAAGAATGGGAAACAGTTTTTCCAGTGACCAATGACCATTGACTTTTCTATTCTCAAATCTCACTACTCATAACTAATTTCTTCAGTTTACTGCCCAAGATAAACGCGTTTGTAGAAATCCATGTAGTCGAGAATATTTTTTTCTTTCAGGAACAGTTCGTAATTGGCTTCTGTAATGAGGAAATTACGATAATTTCCCTGGCGCAGCGGGATATATAATTGGCGGTTATTTACAACTTTGGTAAAATACAGTGATGCAGTTTCTTTATCGGGAATGCCAGTAACCCGAACTATTTGCCGGATTTCATCCAATGGTTTAACATCAACTTTTAAATTGAGATTTGCATAGCTGGCCAGGTTAAACTGCTCTATTCCACTAACAAATGCTGGCTGATCGATATCAAGCACCGGGATTACAAATACAAAATATTGTTTGCCTCCGATGTTTTCGTTGTAAGGCACTGTGTAATTTGCAGGTTTGTCGGCATTAACGGGCGCATTTGGCGGGGTAGCCGGTATAGTTGCAGCCGGTATTGCCGATGTGCCCGGTTGTGCAGGGGCCCGTTGAATATAATTGCTGCGGAAGAATTCGAGATATTCGTCAACCTTGTTCTGCTCTATCAATTTTTGCAGGTTCTCGTTGGTAATCAAAAAGTTTCGGTAAGTTGCCTGCCCCAGCGGATTAAACAAACTTCGGGTAACCACTACTTTTCTGAAATACGACATCGACTCGTTTAATGTTGGAATTCCGTTTACCACAAGCAACTGGTAACCGCCAACTTGTTTTAACTGCAAAGCGAGGTTCCACAACCTGAATTCGGTTCTGTTAAACTGGGCAAAATCGGTTAGCAACTGCCTTGTCGATAAGTTTTTATCCTGTATTACAATTACAAAATTCTGCAACGTATCAATCCGGGTATTGAAAAGCTTTTCGGCCCCTGTACTAACCACAACAAATTTTCCTCTTTCCTTTAAAATATTGTCTTGTTCTTTTGCGCGTGCCATCAACTCCTCGGGCGAAACATCGGTCTCATCATCGGTAAAGTTCGAACGAATATATCGGCTGTAATTCTTCACAAAAAATTTAAGATAATCTGCTATCGATTTTTCGTTCATTACCGCCCTGTAGTTGGTCGATGAAATTACAAAATTCATATAGCCGATATCTTTGAGAGCCCTGAAAACACTGGCACGGCGTATTATCGCCCCGTGATAAATGAGGGCGCTTTCCTTGTTTTCGAGCGCCCGTACAATTACAAAAGCCAGTTTATCGTCTAAAACTCGGCCTCAATATCGAAATCGAGTTTAGTATAATGGTCGATATTGTAGTTGGCAATATCGAAATTCAGGCGGTTTAAATCTACTTTCTCTTTACGGGGGTAAACTATTACAAAATAATGAAGTAAATCTTCTTCGTACGAAAATTTACCACCGAATTCATCGTCGGCTGATTGGTTTTTGGACAGTAATTCTTCATTTTTTACTTCTTCGCTGATGTAGCCCATATCAATCAGTTTCTGATAATCGTTCAGCGAACTGTCCTGTATTAGAGTCAGAATTTCTTTAGCCAGGGGAGTTGGTTCCTGAACCGGATAATCGGCGACATATTTTAGCAGCAGTTTTTCAAAATTTTGCACACCGGTTTGCGTTCCGTTGGCAACCATTTCCATAAAATCGATTTTAGGAATAATCACGCTGTCGGGTTTCATCGCTTTCATTTGCGCGGCCAGCGAAATTACACTCCGATAACTTCCGGCTTTGTAATTTCTGAATGTTTCCTGGTACAACAGGTTCAAACTATCCAATCGTGCCTGCATTTCAATAAAAAAGTTCGGGTTAACCAGGTACTGTGCATAATTACTGTTGGGGAAATTTGCAATAATTAAATTCCGGTAGTAGTCCGATTCCGTTTTCATTCCCATCAGTTCATACAAATCGTACAACTCGAACAGCGCCGAAAGCAGGTAAATATTGTCGGGATATCGTTTGTTTAAATCTTCGAACGAATTGGCTGATAGCCGATAGTTGGTAAAGTCGGACTTAAATATTTTACCGGCGTTGTACAATGCATCGCGAATTTTATCGTGCGATATTGCCATTAACGAATCGGTAAGTGGTAAATCCTGTGTGTAAAACTCCTTTTTCAAAGGGTCGGCCTCCCTTACAACTATCTTGCTTGAGTCGGCCCCTTCCATGTTTCCGTCCGATATTTCGTTTGAAATGCCTTTATTGGCGCGGTTCCAGTCGTCTTCGAGTTTTCGTTTTCCATACATTTGCTGGAAAGTAACCCGTCCGTATGAAATGGTTTGCGGATTGTAGAAATACCACCCGGCGCCACTCTGCTGATCTCCCATTCCCATGCGGTTGCGGTTGGAGCGGCTGTACCCCTCGTCTCCCATTCCCTGCATAGCAAGATTTTCTTCATTTCTCTGGCGTTCCTGCTCATTTTTCATTATACGCGCAATCAGCGATTCGCGCTCAATTTCAGGCATTCTTGCAATTCTTTGCAAACTGTCTTCGCGCTCAACGGTTATCAGGTTATCTACCAAATTGGTCAGCCCTTTGTAATTACTGGCAACAGTTTCGTAGTTAGGGTAGGTTTCGTCGATAATAATCATTGCGCTATCGTAATACGACTGTGCTTTGCGGTATTCAAGGTCTTCGAAGTAAATATCGGCGAGTGTAATTGCCGAAAGTGCACGCTGGTATTGATTCTGAAAGCTGGTTTTAACCGATTGTGAATAATTGTCGATGGCAGCATCGCGTTTTCCTTCTTTAAAATAGAGGTTTCCCAGTGCATAATAAATCTGGTCGCGGAAATCGAAATTTTTATTGTCGCGCAGCATTTTGTTCAGCTCTTTTTTCAATTTTTCAACATCGCCAACACCCGAAAAAACGCCAGCCGAATTTATTTTTGCATTGAAAGCCATTTTATAATCGGGGTTCATTTTTGTTACCGCGAGGTAAGCTGCCGATGCTTCGGCCTGCATACCGAGTTCCTGGTAAAGTTGCGCTTCAATGTATTTTAAACGTGCTTTATGTTTTTTGAGGAAGGTTTTTTTGATGGCAATATCCAGAAACTTAATAGCCTCATTGTAATCTTGTTGTTTCATGTAATAATCGGCAGTGGCAATGGCCAAATCTTTTTCGAGCCTTTTCGGAAATTTTTCATCATTTTGTACTGCCTGAATAACTTCCGAAGCTTCGGCAAACCTTTCAAGTTCGGTGTAGCTGCGTATTAACCAGATTTGTGCTTCGTCTTTTGTTTCTTCATCGGGGTATTTTCGAACTACAAACCCAAAATTATCGATAGCGCTAATAAAATTGTGCTGATAGAAATAAGCTTTTCCCATCAGCAGGTAACTGTCATCAATCCACTTGTTAAATTCTTCCTTGCTGGCAAACTCCTGATATTTTCGGGTACGTTTTTTCTGCCGTTTTGGCTTCTTGGTAATCGAATGGATTTCAATCAGTTTGGAACATTTAATAATAGCATTGCCCATGTCAGATTTTACCATTTCGCCAGCAGACGGAGAGCTCGATTTGTAAATTGGTAAAAGTCGTGTGAAATCGTCATCAATCCTCTTTTCAATGCTTAAAACACCTTGTTTTACGCTTTCGTTGGCATTAAAATAGACATTATAGTGCGAATTTATATTATGAAATGTGCGTGTAGCCCAGGTGTTTTTTTCGGTCGAACAACCTGAAAAAACCCAAATCAAAAACAAAAATAATATGGTATGTAAAAATATTCTCTTCAAGCAGATGTTTTTTTCACTCTATGAATAAACTCAATATTCATCAGAATATTGTTTGTTTTACCCGATTCTGTGCGATTTACAAAGGGCACAAAAATAAGAAAAAATGAACTGCTTTTTGAATTGAAATTGTCATTTAACCCGAAAGTTGTAATTGATGTTGGCAGATGAGGTTTTCTACACTGAGGAATCATAAATCGTTCATAGAAACAGAATAAAAAGGATGACTTCCTCCAATCAGCGAATGTCATCCTTTATCCCGGGCTAAATCATTCATGCATTTTAGCAATCACGCATTCATGCATTTTTTCAGCCTCATTTCCTCGTAATCTTAACTTTCTTAGTAGGAGCCAGTTGTATATTGCGGATATGCAACCTGTGAACCATGTTTTTGGCTATTTCGGCAAATGCTGCGCCGGTTACCGATTCATCGTCAACGGCTACCGGGATTCCGTTGTCGCCGCCTTCGCGAATGCTTTGTACAATTGGAATCTGTCCTAAAAACGGGATTCCCAGTTTATCGGCCAGATTTTTGCCGCCGTTTTTCCCAAAAATATAGTATTTGTTTTCGGGCAGTTCGGCAGGGGTAAACCACGCCATATTTTCAACCAACCCCAAAACCGGGACATCGATTGATTTACTTTGGAACATACTGGTTCCGCGAATAACATCGGCCAGCGCCACATCCTGGGGAGTGGTAACAATTACTACCCCGGTTACCGGAACCGATTGTACCAGCGTTAAATGAATGTCGCTGGTGCCGGGGGGTAAATCGATGAGCAGATAGTCCAATCCGCCCCAGTTTCCATCCGAAATCAACTGTTTCAACGCGTTTGAAGCCATTGGCCCGCGCCAGATAATTGCGCTTTCGGGGTCAACAAAAAAACCGACCGAAAGAAATTTCACCCCAAATTTTTCAAGTGGTTCAATCATTTCGCGGTCGCCGATTTTTATACCGGCGGGGCGGTCGCCTTCGGCGCCAAACATTTTGGGGATGGAAGGGCCAAAAATATCGGCATCGAGCAAACCCACTTTCTTTCCTGAATTGGCCAGCGCCACGGCCAGGTTAACCGAAACAGTCGATTTACCGACTCCGCCCTTTCCCGAAGCTATTGCCACAATATTTTTAACGTTGGGTAAAACCGGCCGCTGCATGTCGTGGATGAATTTCACAGCAATATTGTCTTCAATTTCAACCTGTTCGCCTATATATTTTTTAATGGCTTCTTCGCATTCCAAAACCAGATTTTCAATATTAGGGTCGTCGCTTTTTTGAAAAACCAGCGAAAAACTTACACGCTGCCCGGCAATCCTGATTTCCTGCGGCATTTCGAGGGCTACAATATCTTCATCGCTTCCCGGGTATTTTACAGTGCGAAGTGCATCGGTTACATTTTTCGGGACGATTAATTTGCGTGGACTATCAGTCATTTTTTATTGATTAATGATAATTTCTAATTTGAGTTTGCAAAACTAACAAAACCACTTTATAAAAAATACTTTTTTGTATGGATTTATTTTTGAAGTAGTCATAACCTGACCAGAGCGAACTTCAATTTAGAATCTTTCTAAATTATGGGGGGGGGTAAAATTCAATTGCATTTTTAAGACCAAAGTTCTATCTTTGGTCTTGTTAGGCCCAGGATAAAAACCCCTGTCGCTAACGCATTTTTTTTACATTGAATTTGGAGGGAATTTTTTTTGGGGATATTACACGTGGAAGGCCATGTTTAAACTCAATATATAACCAAGGGCAAAAAGCAACCCGGCCCTTTAAGAAACCGGGTTGCAACAAAGTGTTTTATTAACCCGGAGTGGGAGGTTCACAGCCCCCCGCTCCATAAAACTTTACAAAGAAATGAAAAATTTAATTGTTTTGGCTATGGTAGCAGTGGCATTAACCATTTTTAATGGTTGCCAGAAAGATGAGCATGTCTTAATTGACGAACAACTTCAAAATGAAGTAAAACCTGATGTGTATGTTGAAAACGGATATTTAGTATTAAAAGATCTCAATGTGATTGATCGTGTTATGAAAACTTTGAATAACATGAATCAGGAACAAGTTTTAGTTTGGGAAAAACAGCTTGGTTTTGAATCTGCAAGGACTTATTATGATAAAATTTTCAAAGACAGTGAGAAGATTAAAACAGTTGAGGGAATAATTTCATTTCGGGAAAAATACAAAGATGTATTTATATGGAATGAAATCGATCCGACAGATTTTTCATTTGATTACCCATTTTACCATACCAATCTTGTGCCCTTGATGAATAAGGATGGATTGTTAAAAATTGGACAAAGCCTATTTAAATACAATAAAGAAAACAGAATAACAATTGTTGACGGCGATATTTCAAAACTCGATGAAGCAATGAAACTTGATCGGAATACAGATAATATCTTGATACTAGGTAAAAAAGGAGACTTAAAAGCATATTCAATATCAACTCTTACAAGATTCCTTGAAGATTACGGATCAGCAAGAGATGGTGACTATATTAAATGGTCAAGTAATAAAAGAATGAAAAATGAGCTAAAGTGCGAATTATTCACTTACACAACATATAATGGCACATGGGAAGGTGGGTATAAATACTATTTAGTGCAACAAGCTCAGGACAGAACTTTAGGGATTTGGTGGAATTATTACACAAGTTATCGTGTACAAAACATAACTTATCAAGTAAATGGAAACACTATTTATTACGATCCTAATACTTACACCACAGGCGATATCAAGCCAAGTACAACATTTACTTTTTATTCAGCCATTACAATTTATTCAATTACTGAACCGCCATTAAGTTCTATTACAAGGTCTTATCCTATTTATATTTCGTGTCAATCAACAAACCGAGATTTTAGTAATTATTATCCTATTTTCATTGACTATACAGATTAGTTAAAACAAAGTAAGCCGGGGAAATCCGGCTTGCTTATTTTAAAATTGCAAAATATATTTATGAATAGCATTATAAAATTATTCTTCATAATAATTCCGGTTTTAATCTTTTACAGTTGTGAAAAAGAAATCAGCTTTGACCTTGATACTCCGGAAGATATGCTTTGTTTAAACTGTATCCTGGAAGCAGGGAATGATTCGGTGGCAATTTATGTTACAAAAGTTCAGTCGGTTGAAAATGATTCTGCTTTTAAACCTGTTGCCAATGCGCGGATTGAGCTTAGTAAAGAAGGGCAATTATTAACCGGGATTATTAACCGGGGAAATGGAAGATATCTAGTAAAGCACAAACCAGAGGTTGGTAAAAAATATGAAATCAGGGTTGATGTTAATGGCTATAATAGGCTAACTGCTGAAACAACGATACCGGTTTTTCCCGATGCACAGGCAAAGTTTAAGAAAGATACCATATATGATGAAAATTGGGTAAATGGCTATTATACTGTACCTAAAATTGTGGTCAGATTAAAAGATATCCCTTCAACCAATTATTACTGGTTTAAAATTGCGGATATTATTTATCCCGGAGGGAAACCCTGGGGAAATTATTATTCTGCTTACAAAACTGATAACTTACTTTTTGACGAGTTTAACCGTTATTACGTTCAGGATTATGATCCCCCATTTACCAATTATGAATACATTGGCGCTTTACGTTTGGAGGAAGCTGTACTCTTAAATGGTGAGATTCAATTTTCGCTAAGTGTTAATAATAAACAAACACTTTTTGTGATAAATGGAGATATCCACTTTGACAAGTATTACAAATCGAGCATAAAACAGTTTTTAACTTACGAATATGACAATCTTCCAATTTTTGAGCCTGTTCAGGTATATTCAAACATAAATAATGGAGTGGGCATTTTCAGTTCGATAGCCATTTTAAAAATCAATATTAATGCAAAGTAATAAACCCCGGGTATGAAGTATTTTATTCTTATAGCTTTATTTCTTTTCCCAATAACTCTTTTTGCCCAGAAAAGAGTCACCCTAAGCGGCTATATTTCAGATAAACTAACTACCGAAAAGCTTCCCGGAGCTTCGGTTAAAATTGGAAAACAAAATCAAGGAGTATCATCCAATAATTATGGTTTTTACAGTTTAACCCTTTCTCCCGGAGATTACACTATCGGGTTTAGTTATGTAGGATATGAAATGCAATTCGTTTCAGTTAATTTGAATTGCGATACTATTATTGATATCTCGTTAAAATCAGCTTTAACAATAAAAGAAGTCACTGTAAAAGCCCGGCGGACAAACAACAGTTTTACCGAATCGACAGAGACGGGAACTGATTTGGTAAAAATTGAAACAATAAAAAAAATGCCGGCAATGGCTGGTGAACCCGATGTTTTAAAAACATTGCAATATTTGCCCGGAATAAAACAAAGCCAGGAAGGAACATCGGCGATTAGTGTGCGCGGGGGAAGCCCTGACCAAAATTTGATTTTGCTTGATGGTGTGCCGGTTTATAACGTAACCCATCTGTTTGGATTTTTATCGGTTTTTAACAGCGATGCCCTTTCGCAGGTGAAAATGTATAAGGGCGGAATTCCGGCAAGGTATGGGGGAAAGCTCTCCTCTGTACTCGATATCGCCATGAAAGAAGGAAATATTAAAGAACCCGTTGGGTCTGTTTCGGTCAGTCCGGTTGCAGGCAGTGTAACCCTCGAAGGTCCTATAAAAGCTGATACTTCGTCATATATTGTCTCTGCCCGGCGAACCTTTCTCGATTTACCGGTTCGTTTGGGGCTTCTGCTTACACAACCTGTGCAGGCCGGTTACAACTTTTACGATTTAACGGCAAAAGCCAACTGGATAATTAACCCTAAAAGCAGGTTTTACCTGAGTTCATACCTGGGGCAAGACAGGTACTTTATAAAATACAAAGATGAAGGAGCTAAATCAGACTATTCATATAAATGGGGCAATGCAACAACCGTGTTGAGATGGAATTACATTATCAGCAATAAACTCTTTGCCAATTTTACAGGTTATTTTAGCAGCTTTTCGAACAAACAAAACAGCAAAATAAAAGACGAGAATTCGTTTACTTATAGAATAGGTTCAAATTTGAAGGATTTTGCGGCGGCAGCCGATTTCGATTTTTACCCAAATGTCAACCAAGCTGTTAAATTTGGCGTTAAAGCATCCGCCCAGTCTTTCAGCCCTCAATATATCGTGTATGAAGAAAACGATGTTGATACAACATTTGGAAAAGGAATTCAATATAATGCTTTCATTTCTTCGGTTTATGCCGAAGATGAT
>CAMTWS010000155.1:0-10604 GCA_947085485.1 uncultured Prolixibacteraceae bacterium | reverse complement strand
GCTTGTTTGATTGCCTAAAGATTCCTTAAAAATGTTTCTTGCCATAGTGTATATTTATGGCATTAAAATACTCATTGTTAAGCATATAACCAAATTTTATAAAACAAAAAAAGAGGCTATCTACACTTTTTAGACAGCCTCGTTTACTTTTTAAGCCAAGGACTTTTAACTTTAAACCCGAAACTTTAAACTCATTTCGGCTGCCAGTAGCAAACCTTAGGGGATTCAATCCTTCCTTCGGTCTTCAAAACTTTCATTGCTTTGTCAACCTCTTTTTTGTCCAAACCGCATGCATCGGCAATTTCGCCGGCTTTTAGGGGTTTTCCGGCAGCTTTCATTGCAGTCAATACTTTTTCTACACTCATAAAGTAAATTTTTAAATTATTAATTTGAATTATTGTTCTTCCTTTTTAATTGGAATTAAAAAAGCGAACCTACTACCTTTTAACTCTTCACTTTTAACTTCAAAATGTCCATCGTGCAATTTCACAAACTCATAAGATAATTGTAAACCAAGACCTGTGCCTGATTCATTATTGGTTCCGGGTCTCTGAATTTCAGAATCGGTTAAAAACAATTCATTGATTTTTGCGGCCGGAATCCCAATTCCTTCATCCTGAACCCAAACTTCAACCATTAGCTCTTTTTGCTGTACCCCGATGGTTATTTTTTTTCCTTCTGAAGTAAATTTAACTGCATTCGAAAAAAGGTTTCGAATAACTGTTGAAATCATTTCGCGGTCGGCATATACTTCAACTGTTCTATTATGCTCGACTTTCACTTCGATTGATTTCGCATCGGCAATGTGCCGTAAATTTCCAATTATTTCATCCACTTCATGGGTAATTTCGAAATATGTTTTTTTAATTTTAAGATGACCACCCTGCACACGTGACCAGGCAAGAAGGTTTTCGAGCAGGTTGAGTGTGTTTTTTGAAGTTTTGGCTGTCAGTAAAATTAATTTTCGTCTGGTTGATTCAGGCAAATCATCATAAGAAGTGGAAAGTAATTCAATTGCATTATAAACTGATCCTACCTGATTTATAAGGTCGTGAGCAATAATGGAATGGAATTTATCCTTCGATTTAACCAAAGTATGTAATTCATTATTTAACCCCTCAAGGCGTAGCCCTTGTTCTTGTATCTGCCTGTTTTTTATGACCAGTTCATCATTTATCCGTTTTCCTCTTTTGTAACGGATAAAAATTTGCAGGATTAGAAAAAATAGTAAAATAACGAACAGGCTAAAACTACCAGTAACAAGCATCCTGATTTTTTTCTCCTGCGAAATTTTCAATTTCAAAATTTGATTGTCCTTTTCTTTTGTAATGGTTTCAACATACACATCTACATTTGCAATTGCATCTGTAACCGATTGATTAAACATTGAATCATTAACCGACATGTATTCTTTATGGTATTTTAGGGCTTGTTTATAATCTTCCAGTTCAAAATAGATATCTGCGAGCAACTTACATGAAATAGCTTGCTGGTTCAGCACCAACCCACCTTTCGATACTTGCCTGGCCGAATCGGCATAAGTTATCGCCTTTTCAAATTGCCGGTCCATCAAAAGGTTTCTGCTGATTATATTGAGTGTCATTGATTGGTTTAACACATCGTTCAACTCAAAAAATATATTTTTAGCATTTAAAAGGTGTTCATATTTTTGTTCGGGCAAACCAAGAGAATCTTCACACTCGGAAAGCAAACACAATGCTTGCCCCATGAGACCTTTTGCCAATACCTTCCGAATGCCAATATCCTGGTTGACCACAGAATCATTGAGATTTTGAATAATCCCTTTTAATCTTTTTTTTGCTGACAGAAATTCGCCCAATGATATATTAAGCCGGGCTATGTACATTTGAACATAACCAACCTCAATTGGATCCTTTAATTTTATCCTTTCGTTCAATCCTATCTCAAGATACTTTTTAGCATTGGTAAAATCATTTAAAGCCAAATAACTGTTGCCAATATTCGACGATGCAAGGGCAATTCCATCCGCTGTTTTGGTATCAGTAAAAACATCAAGTGAAAGCTGGTAAAACTCCAATGCCTTTTTAAAATTATACATCCCCTCGTAGGCATTTCCGATAGCCAAAGTTACCCAGCCAACGTATGCATGATATTCATCGACCTGGGCAAGTTTTAAGCCCTGATTTAGATAATTCAGTGCTATTCCAAAATTCCCCCTTTTGATAAAAGATTCGCCTAATTCAATATAAACATCAATCTGGGCCCAATTGATGTTATCTTTTTTGGCAAGTTCAAGGTTGTGATTGGCAAGTTCAAGGTAAAGGGCAAAATCGGAGCTTTCAACATATTTAATGATTGCCAACCTGGCATTCAACAATGAATCAATATTTTCGATTGAATTAAGTTCATTTAATATAATTTGGATACTAT
This sequence comes from uncultured Prolixibacteraceae bacterium, assembly GCA_947085485.1. Taxonomy (GTDB): domain Bacteria; phylum Bacteroidota; class Bacteroidia; order Bacteroidales; family Prolixibacteraceae; genus Draconibacterium. Next base: position 8,192 of record CAMTWS010000155.1, on the reverse strand, counting down.
CTTTTTTCGCAGATGCAAAAGTCCTTTCAACAAAGAAGTTTGTCAGCAAAAAGATTGTCGTGAACAATAAAAAAATTCTCATCCTATTTAAACGAACCATTTAATGTAAACAGTTTAAAATCATCTCAAAAATAGAATTTATTAATTAATAGTTTCGTTTTTAATGGCTTTTCTCAAGTTATAAATCTTTCCGAAATTACTTTCCAATCAACAATTTTCCAAAAATCTTCGATGTAAGCCGGTCGTAAATTTTTCTTGTCGATGTAATATGCATGTTCCCAAACATCGCAGGTTAGAATAGGTTTCTTCTCATCGCGCATTGGATTTCCGGCATTGCTGGTTTGAACAATTTCCAAATCACCCTCTTTGTTTTTCACCAACCATGCCCAACCCGAGCCAAATAAAGTTGCTGCGGCTTTTGTAAAATCTTCCTGAAATTTTTCAAATGAGCCAAATTTAGCTTCAATTGCAGCTTTCAGTTCATCTTTTGGTTCTTGGCATTTCTCTGCCGCGAATTGCATAAAATAGAAAGTGTGGTTCCAAACCTGGGCGCCATTGTTAAAAACGCCACCATCCGATAATAAAACAATTTCTTCCAATGTCGCGTTTTCAAAAGCGGTTCCTTTAACCAGGTTATTTGCATTATTTACGTACGCCTGATGATGTTTACCGTAATGAAATTCCATCGTTTTTTCACTGATGTACGGTTCCAATGCATTGTTTGCGTAGGGTAATTTTGGTAATTCGAATGCCATAATTTTTTGATTTTAAAGGTGAATAATTCGTTTTTTTGATTTTTTACTAAAATTAAAACATTTTACGTTGAAAAATGATTAATCGTAACGATAATTTGGAGAGGGTTTAAATAATGGGGGGATAGATACTGGATATTGGATTCTCGATACCGGATGCTGGATATTGGATTCCGATTTTGAACGAACACCTAAATTTCCTGGTTTCCTTGTACTTCTTGGCAAATCTTATACTTAAATATGAGTTTGAGGAATTTAAGAAAAAAAGGAATAAATAATAAGGAATCAGAAATTAGGAAGTGAATTTGAAATGATTTTTTTAATTTTCTTATTCCTTATTTCTTACTCGATATTTTAGATTTTTTTCAAAGCAATCATCCTTACGAAACATAATACAAAACAAAAAGGCAAATAAAACCACGGGGCCTCTGCCCCGGGGAAAAAACCAAAAATCAACTAACCTTTAAACCGTCTGGCAACTTCATCCCAGTTGATGAGATTCCAAAAAGCATTTACATAATCCGGACGTCTGTTTTGATAATTCAAATAGTACGCATGCTCCCACACATCAATCCCCAATAATGGCGTACCCTTTACTTCCGCAACATCCATCAGCGGATTATCCTGGTTGGGCGTTGATGAAACCGCCAGTTTATTCTCTTGAAGAACCAACCATGCCCAACCCGATCCAAACCGCGTTACCGCAGCTTTGACAAAGGCCTCCTGAAAATTTTGCAATGAACCAAATGAATCGTTAATTGCACTGAGCAATACACCTTCCGGTTTTGGGGAACCTCCGGGTGCAATAACATCCCAATACAAATTGTGATTATAATAACCACCTCCGTTGTTTCTAACAGCCGCAGATTGCCCTGAAATTCCGGCCAGAATGTTTTCTATTGTTTTTCCTTCCAGAGCAGTTCCAACAATTGCAGCGTTTAAATTATTTGTGTAAGCTGCATGATGCCTGTCATGGTGAATTTCCATTGTACGCGCATCAATATGAGGTTCCAAAGCTGTATAATCGTATCCTAATTTTGCTAATTCAAATGCCATTTTTTTATTATTAAAAGAGTATAGTGTATATTAATCCTAAAAACAAAAATAAGCGCTATTTAGAACTAATCCAAATATTTACAGATAAAAATAAATCGAAAACATTTATTATTGATAGGAAAAGTTGATATTGATTAACAAATCTGTCTAACATAAAAATTGTTTCTTTTATCCAACCCTGAAAACCAATATAAATGCCATTAAATTAAGCAGGGATTAAACCTCTAAAGAACACACAGTTACTTATAAATCGTGAATAAACTTCAAAAATAATTTGGATAACCACGAATAGAAAGCTACATTTGAAATAACAAAACGAGTTCTTTGAAGAGAAAATAATATTTCCGCATTAATTCAACATTTGGTAAACTCAACAGAAAAATTTTAAAAGAGAAAGCTCTTTATGGTCGCTAAGACAGGCCTTGTAGTCCCGAGCAATCGGGATGAGTCGAAAGACCGGTGGAAGTCCGATCGGCCGGGCACTCAAATCCTGTACATCAGGGGTTTTACGCAAACGGAATTGATGCGGATTTTTTTTGTCTTTATTTTTGGATATTTACAATTTAAAGATGTCCACCGTTTAAGCAATTACCACATTTACGATTCTGTTGGCAACAATAATAAACTTCCTGACTGATTTCCCTTCCATCCATCTTTGCGTGCGATCATCAGCCAAAACCGCTTTTTCAATTTCATCGTTTGGCATGTCAACCGGCAACTCCTTTAAAAAACGGGTTTTGCCGTTAAACGAAACCGGGTATTCGAAAGTATCTTCTTTTAGCAGGCTTTCATCAACAAATGGCCATGGTTCGTAAGCCAGCGTTTCTTTTTTGCCGTAAATTGACCAAAGTTCTTCAGCCACATGTGGCCCATACGGAGACAATATTTTTGCAAATGTTTCGGCAGTAATTCTGGTAACCTTACCCTTTTTTATGGCAAGATTATTAAAAATCATCAGCGCCGAAATTCCGGTATTAAATTTCAGGTGTTCGATATCGAATTCCACCTTCCGAATGGTTTGGTGCAACAGTTTTGCAACTTCTTTATCTTCATCTCCATCAACAAGATTTGTAGTGTCGGAAAAGAAACGATAGGCACGGTGCAGGAAATTAAAAACTCCCTTTACGCCATTTTCAGCCCAGGGTTTGCGTTCGTCGAGGGGACCCATAAACATTTCGTAAAGCCGCAACGAATCGGCGCCGTATTTTTCAATTACATCGTCAGGATTTACCACATTCTTCAGCGATTTTGACATTTTCGCCACAATCTGTTTCAGCTCCTCACCGGTTTCGATGTGAAAATATTTCCCGCTTTTTTCCTCTACCAAATCGGAAGATACTTTTGCACCATTTGCCGCTTCGTAAGCAAATGCGAGGATCATTCCCTGGTTAAACAGTTTTTGGAACGGTTCACCGGTGGAAACAATCCCCAAATCGAACAGCACTTTGTGCCAGAAACGCGAGTAAAGCAAGTGAAGAACAGCATGTTCAGCTCCGCCCACATACAAATCAACCGGCATCCAGTACTGCTCTTTTTTAACATCGTAAATACTTTCTTCGTTCAGCGGATCGATGTAACGCAAATAGTACCAGCACGACCCAGCCCATTGCGGCATTGTATTCGTTTCGCGCCTACCTTTTCTGCCATTTTTGTCGGTAACAATAAGCCATTCTTCGGCATTAACCAGCGGCGATTCACCGCTTTCGCCGGGTGTGTATTTTTCGAGGGCAGGTAATTCGAGCGGCAAATGTTCATCTTCAACCAAAGTAACCTCGCCATCTTCCCAGTGAATTACAGGGAAAGGTTCTCCCCAGTAACGCTGGCGGCTAAACAACCAGTCGCGGAGTTTGTAATTTGTTGTGGCTTTACCTATATTTTTTGACTCAAGCCATTCCACAGTTTTTTTAATTCCTTCAGCTTTGTTTAAACCGTTGATTTTTAGTCCGGTTTCGTCGCTTGCCGAATTGATGTAAACGCCATCTTCTGTCCACCATTTGTTTCCGGCTAAAATTTCATTTCTTCCTTCAACCTCTTTCGGATCGAGGATACAAATAACCGGTATATTAAATTCTTTGGCAAATTCAAAGTCGCGGGTATCGTGCGCCGGAACAGCCATAATTGCACCGGTTCCGTAACCCATTAAAACATAGTCGGCCACCCAGATTGGGATTCGCTGCCTGTTTACCGGATTAATTGCATAACGCCCGGTAAAAACCCCGGTTTTTTCCTTTGCCAAATCTGTACGATCCAAATCTGATTTTAACGCCGAAGCAGTCTGATATTTTTCAACTGCCTCTTTTTGCCCGTCGGTTACAATTGAGCCAACCATTTTGTGTTCGGGTGCAATTACCATGTAAGTTGCGCCAAACAATGTATCGGGGCGGGTGGTATAAACACGCAGATTTTCGTTCAACCCTTCAATTTCGAAATCAACTTCAGCGCCTGTCGATTTTCCAATCCAGTTGCGCTGCATATCTTTCACACCGGAAGGCCAATCTAATCCTTCCAAACCTTCCAACAACCTTTCGGAATAATGCGGAATACGCAACAACCATTGTTTCAGGTTTTTCCGGATCACCTGATTGCCGCACTTTTCGTGCGCGCCATCGGTTAAAACTTCTTCGTTTGCACATACTGTTTTGCACGAATCGCACCACCAAACCTGCGCGTTATCGTAATAAGCCAACCGTTTCTGACCAATATATTTATTTATGGCTTCTTTTCCTTCAGCCTTAATTTCTTCGGGAATTGGCAATTCAGAAATTGGCCGCCCTTTTTGTTGTTCGTGGTCGAACCAGGTATTGTACAACTGTTTAAAAATCCACTGTGTCCATTTAAAATATTTGGGGTCGGTTGTGTTAATTTCGCGATCCCAATCGTAACTCAAACCGATGGCTTTGATTTGTCTGCGGAAATTATCGCAGTTTTTTTGTGTTGTAATGGCCGGGTGCGTTCCGGTTTGCATGGCATACTGTTCGGCAGGTAATCCGAACGCATCATACCCCATGGGGTGCAAAACGTTAAAACCTTTCATGCGTTTGTAGCGGCTTAAAATATCGGTTGCAGTGTAACCTTCCGGGTGCCCGACATGCAGGCCCGCTCCCGAGGGATAAGGGAACATGTCGAGGATGTAATATTTTGGTTTCGAAAAATCGTCGGGTGTTTTAAACGTCTTGTTTTCTTCCCAGTATTTTTGCCATTTGGGCTCTATTTCGGCGAAATTATATTCCATTTTTGCTGAATTGAATGCGATTTTGTTTTTAAAGGCGCAAAGATAGAAAAATGATTTATGCATTTGATTTTTTACAAAACCGTTCAACCTAAATAATATATATTTGTTCTGATTTGTTGAATCGGCCTGAATTAAATTATTATCTTCAAAACAGAAAAACCATTCGAAAATGAAAAAGGAAGAATTCATCAAACAAGTCAGTGACTCATATACTTTTAGCGGCGAATCAATTTTAGCCGGATCTGCCGTATATGGCGACGATTACGAAACAAACGTGCAGGTTAAGCTTCCGTTAAAAACCTTTAACCGTCACGGGCTAATTGCAGGCGCAACCGGAACCGGAAAAACAAAAACTCTTCAGGTTATTGTTGAAGAATTATCGAATACCGGAGTGCCGGTTTTGGTAATGGACATAAAAGGCGACTTAAGCGGTTTGGGTGCGCCGGGGACCATCAACCCGATTATAGAAAAACGCGCCAAACAAATTGGATTCAACTGGGAGGGAAAAGGATTTCCGCTTGAGTTTGTAAGCATTTCGGACGAACCGGGTGCAAAAATGAAAGCCACAGTTTAGGAATACGGTCCGGTGCTGCTATCAAAAATCCTGGATTTAAACGAAAAATCAAAGCGGTGTTTTGGCGATGATTTTTAAATACTGTGACGACAGAAACCTGCCACTTCTCGATTTTAAAGATTTAAAAAGTGTAATAAAATACGTTCAAAACGAATGAAAAGAGGAATTTCTGAAAGATTACGGATATATTCAATCCTCATCAGCGGGTTCAATAATGCGCTCTATTATCGCACTCGAACAGCAAAATGCCGATGATATTTTTGGCGAACCTTCGTTTGACGTTTTTGATTTAATGCAGAAAAAAGATTCGGGCGAAGGAATTATCAGCGTTTTGCGGTTAACCGATATGCAAACCAAGCCTGCACTGTTCAGCACATTTATGCTTTGTTTGCTTGCTGAGATTTTTGAGAAAATGCCCGAACTGGGTGATCCCAAAAAACCTGAACTTGTGCTGTTTATCGATGAAGCTCACCTGATTTTTAACAATGCCTCGAAAAGTTTACTTGATCAGTTTGTGATGACAATAAAACTAATCCGCTCGAAAGGTGTGGGCGTATTTTTTGTAAGACAGTCGCCAACCGATATTCCGGCAGCCATTTTAGGACAACTCGGCACCAAAATTCAACATGCCCTGCGTGCTTTTACAGCAAAAGATCGAAAGGACATTAAAACGGCATCAGAAAATTATCCATCTTCAAAATACTATAAAGTTGATGAACTGATAACCCAGCTTGGAACTGGTGAAGCGCTGATTTCAACCCTCGATGAAAAAGGAAGGCCTGCCGAACTGGTGCATGCAGTAATGCGACCACCGTTTTCGAGTATGGATGTTTTAACTGACTATGAAACAGGGCAGATTTTAAAATCATCGAAACTCAGCAAAAAATACAATGTTGTAATCGACCGCGAAAGCGGGTATGAAATTTTGCAGGACAAAATATCAGGGGCAAATAAACAAAGCGAAGAACAGGATTACGGAAAGTTAAGACGGGCTGACAATTATGAGAAACCAGCTCCGCGCCAGCGCAAGGAAGAATCGGGTTTCGAAAAGATAATAAAAAGTCCGGTTACAAAATCGATAGCCGTTGAAATCACCCGCGGTATTTTAGGCGTGCTGGGGTTGCAAACCACTGCAAGAAGGTCATCTTCGACGAGAAGATACAGGTATTAGTAAATCAGTAATAAGAAAATTCACACTCTGCTATTAAGCAACTTTTTTTTTATAATTTTGAAAAAAAAGATATAATGACTGCAGCTGAATTAAAATTAAAAATATTCCGCCAGATTGACTCATTGGAAAAGAGTCGATTAGAAGAATTGTATGGGGTGTTTCTCAATTATATTAATGGGCAAAAGGATTTAGAAGATTGGACCAAGCTAACAACTGAACAGCAACAGGGTATAATTGAAGCTATTGAAGAAATCGATTCCGGGAAGGGAATACCTCATGAAAATGTTATGACAAATATGCGCAGGAAATTTTCACATGCATAAAAAACTTATTTGGTCGCCTTTAGCTGAAAAAGATTTCGTAAATATTCTGGAATATCTTCAGTTGAATTGGGAAAATAAAGTTTTGGAAAATTTTATTGAAATTACCGATAGAATCATAAGTCAGATAGTATTGAATCCCAAACAATTTCCGATTATTAATAAAAAACATAAAGTCCGAGAATGTGTATTAACCAAACACAATACTCTTTTTTATAAAATTAGCTTTCAAAGTATTCATATTTTAAGAATTTACGATACCAGACAAGATCCCAGAAAGTTGAAATTTGTATAAATCCAGCACTTGACTGGTTACCAATTCAATAGATTTTGAATAATTTCGATTCAGGCTGAGAAATAAATTCACTGTTGCCAGCAGAATACTGATCGCAAATCTGCACCAAAAAAGAAAAATGATAAAAAAGTGATATAACTTTGGGATATTACATAGTTGTGGGCAATGTAAGGGCTTCGCCACATGACAGGCAAATGCGGTTAATTGGGGCTGACGTGACTGAGCATCTTTGACAATTACAAATGATAAAAGCAAACATACATGGGAAAAGCAATTATTGGTCTTATACTTTTACTTCTTCTAAATATTTCATTATTTGGACAAGTGTCTGATTTCGAAAAGATTTTTAATAATGAGCATTTAAAACAATTTGAAGGGAGCTCATTAAGCGAAATTAATTTCATTGATGAAGCAAATGGTAAAACTATTGTTCTGTGTTCATTAGTAAAAGGTTGTAAGTGGATACTAGAGGAAATGGCCTATTATAACAAGCTTAAAAATGATTATTCCGGAGAATTTGATGTATTCATTATTTCTTCTGATGATATCGTAACAATGTCAAAATATATTCAAGATGTTAACTTCGATTTTAGATACATTGTATCCGACCAGCGAACTACATCTTGGGCAGGTCTAATTTTCTGATTTTTTTACAGGCAATAAATTTCCCAGTTGGTTAGCGGGGTAATCGGGGATAATTTCGAGCAGGTTTTTCAGGTATCCGTACGGTTCAATATGGTTGAGTTTGCAAGTTGCCAGCAATGAATAAACAACTGCCGCCCGTCGTGCGGC
>CAMTWS010000154.1:0-17749 GCA_947085485.1 uncultured Prolixibacteraceae bacterium | reverse complement strand
CAGCCAGCGTTGTATTGTAGCCCTGCTGCGTGTTCCAGACTTTCGATGTCAGAAAAATATTTTCGCGCAGAACCCCGCTCTCTTTTATGGCTTTTCCAACTCCCCTTTCGTTGTGATAAATGGCGGCTGTGTCGATGCTGATATAACCATTTGCAAGTGCGGTTTTAACGGCATTTTCAACTTCAGCTCCTTCTTCTGACATGAAAACACCCAGCCCGAACCACGGCATTTCTACCCCGTTGTTCAATTTTACTTTTGATGAAATATTCATTTTTGCTTTCTTTTTATGACAAACTTCGAAAATAATGTTTTTTTGGCTCTTTGCAGGTTACCGTGTGTAATTAAATACGTGCCTTTTTAATAAGGTTTGAAATCTATTGGGGAAATTTCGAGCTACTAAGGTTTTATTTAAAAATAAGGTCTGTCGTTTAAATGAATTCATAATCTGATATTTAGCAATATTAAAAGAACCTTATTTTTTCAAGACCAACCAAAAATATAACTTAAGCAGGAAGCGACAGCGTCACGATAATATTTGGGTGCGATGCACCTGCTTTTAGGTTATTTAATTGAATGGAAAATTATAGTTTTGCTGAAACTTTGAAAACAATACAAAATGAAAGTTTACAAATTTGGCGGTGCATCGGTGAAAGATGCAACCGCGGTAAAAAATGTGGCAAAAATTATCAACAACCAGTCGGGAAATATGGTTGTGGTTATTTCGGCCATGGGTAAAATTACCAATATGCTCGAAACCCTTGTAAAGGCATATTTCGAAAAAACCGACAAAAAATGGGAAATTTTTCAGCAATTCAAGAATTATCACCTCGAAATTGCCAACCATCTTTTCGAAAATAACGGAACACCCGAAACAGTTCTTGCTCAATTTGCTGAACTGGAAATGAAACTGAAAAAAAATCCATCGTTCGATTATAATTACGAGTACGACCAGGTTATCTGTTTTGGCGAACTGGTTTCAACCCAGATTGTAAGCGACTACCTTAATTTTGCAGGTACTCAAAATCAATGGATCGATGTCAGAAACTGTTTGCGCACCGATGAGCATTACCGCGATGCTTCTGTGGACTGGGGATTTACGGAAGAACTTGTAAATGAAATTTTCCTGTTCGAAAAACAAAGGTTGTATATTACACAGGGCTTTATCGGTTCAACAATTACCAATCAAACTACAACTTTGGGCCGCGAAGGATCCGATTTTACGGCGGCCATTCTCGGAAATGTTTTAAATGCCGAAAGTGTTACCATCTGGAAAGATGTGCCCGGTGTTTTAAGCGCCGATCCAAAAAAGATGGAAGGAACTGTAAAAATCAGCGATTTATCATATCGCGAAGCGGTGGAAATGACACATTCGGGCGCCCAGGTTATTCATCCGAAAACCATGAAACCACTGCATAACAAAGGAATTCCATTGTATGTTAAATCATTTTTATCGCCCGAAGAACCCGGGACAGTAATTCATGCCATCGACCATAAAATTAAATTGCCGCCTATTTTCATTATGAAAGAAAACCAGGTTTTAATTACGCTCTCACCCAAAGATTTTTCGTTTATCAGTATCGAAGATATCGACCGGGTGGTTAATTTTTTGTTGGAAAACGGGGTGAAAATTACGTTAATGCAACAGTCGGCTATCGATTTAAACCTGGTGCTCGATGCCCCTGAAGCCAACTGGGAAGAAATTTTCAGCGAATTATCTCCCTATTATTCCGTTCGATACAACACCGAATTAACCCTTATCACTATCAGGCATTATACCGAAGAAGTACTCGACTGGATGGTAAAAGAAAAGGATATTTACCTCGAACAGCACAGCCGTTTAACAGCGCGAATGCTTGTTAAACAATAAATGTTGAGATTAAAATAATGCTAAACTACTTTTTGTTGTAATTTTAGCTCCCTATTAACTACATATAAAACAAAAACTTCGTTAAAAATGAAGAACAAAAAAAATTTACCTTTTGCCATTGGCGTTTTAGTGATAGCTATCGTATTGCTGGTTGTTGGCAAGAAAATGGGGTGGTTTGGAAAAGAATTTTCGATTAGTGTGGCTACCGAAACCGTAAAAAACGCCACTTTAACAGAGTTTATAACCGCCAACGGAAAAATTCAGCCCGAAACCCAGGTTAAAATTAGCCCCGATGTTTCGGGCGAAGTTATTGAACTGTATGTTGAAGAAGGTGACGAAGTTGTAAAAGGCGATTTGCTTTGTGAAATAAAACCCGAAATGTATGTTTCGGCGCTGAACCGTGCCGAAGCCGCATTAAACTCATCGAAGGCACGTTTGGCGCAGTCGGAAGCACAGCAGATTGAGCGCGAACTCGCATTTAACCGGGCCAAACAACTTTTCGACAAAAACACGATTCCCGTTTCGGAATTTGAAACCGCCCAGGCTGCTTATAAAGTGGCCCAATCGGAAGTGAAGGCAGCACAATTTTCGGTAAAAAGCGCTGAAGCTACGGTTTCTGAATCACGCGAGCAACTTACAAAAACCAAAATTTACGCGCCAATCTCAGGCACAATTTCAGCTTTGAATATTGAAAAAGGAGAGCGTGTTGTGGGTACCAGTATGATGATAGGAACTGAAATGATGATTGTTGCCAACCTCAACAAAATGGAAGTCCGGATTGATGTAAATGAAAACGATATTGTAAAAGTGTCAAAGTTCGATACGGCCCTGGTAGAAGTTGACGCATACCTGAACCGCAAGTTTAAAGGAATTGTTACCGAAATTGCCAACTCGGCCAAAAGCGCAGGAACTACCGCCGACCAGGTTACCAATTTCGAGGTTAAAGTACTTTTGCTAAGCGAATCTTATGCCGATTTAATCGATTCGGTAAAAGGAAATTATTACCCTTTCAGGCCGGGAATGTCGGCTGCGGTTGATATTCTTACCGAATCGCGTCAAAATGTGCTTTCAGTGCCCATTTCGGCGGTAACCACACGTGTTAAAAAGAAAGATGGGGGAACCAGGGATGTGAGTGGTGTTGAAAAAACTGAAACTACAACTGAAACCACAACCGATACAGAAAAAGTTGTTAAACAGGATGAAAAGCAGGAAGTTGTTTTTGTTTTAAATAGTAACAGGGTTAAAAAGACAGAGGTAAAAACCGGAATTCAGGACAATACCAGAATCCAGATTATTGAAGGGTTGAAAGAGGGTGATGAAGTTGTAATTGCACCGTTCAATGCCATCAATAAAACACTAAAAGACAGCATGATGGTGAAAAAAGTAACCGAAGAAGAGCTGTTTAAAGTAAAAACAAAATAAATCAGTTATTCTGAATTGAAAATGCCTTCTGCTAAATTGTGGAAGGCATTTTTATTTCGAATCAATTTTTTCGCCGTAAGCCAAATCGCCGGCATCGCCCAACCCGGGCACTATGTACGAATGTGGCGTCATCCCATCGTCAACTGCACCCAGCCAGAGCGTTACATTTTCGTCCTTTATGTTCTCAACCAGATAATCAATACCCTGCGGACTTGAAATGATAGCAACCAGATGAACATGTTTTGGGGTTCCCTTGCTGTAAAGTGCGCGGTATCCGATTTCCATCGATTTTCCCGAGGCCAGCATCGGGTCTGAAAGTATAACCACTTTATTGTTTAACGAAGGGGATGCCATATATTCAAATTCAATTTCGAATTCTCCCCCCTCGGTGTATTTGCGGTACGCCGAAATAAAACAGTTCTCGCCCCTGTCGAAAATTTTAAGCAACCCGTTGTGCATTGAAAGCCCGGCACGCAATATAGTAGCCAATACCGGCTGGTTTTTTAACATTGGCACTTTTGCAATTCCCAGCGGAGTTGTAACATCGGTAACTTCAAATTGCAGCTTTTTGCTAATTTCGTAAGCAAATATTTCGCCTATCCGGTACATGTTTTCACGAAACCGTAACGGATCTTTTTGAATAATTTGGTCCCTGATTTCGGACAAATACTGATCTAAAATTGAGTGATTGTTGCCTAAAATTTTTATTTCCATTATCCTTCTTTTTAAGTAAATGCCACGTCGCCGTCGCCATCCTGAAAATATCTGTTTTTTTCAAAAGTAGTTTTCAAATCGTTTGAATAACCTGCAAAGCGTGAAATTTTTTTCGTGTAAACCGAAGGAAAACCTTTAGTTTTCATTGCCCTGCGCAACTGCGGAATAAAAACTACCACACTTTCGGCCTTTATTTTTTCGAGATAAACCCTGATTTGCAGTGCTATATCGCCAAGAAATTCCTTGCGGTAAAAAATATTCGGAACCGAAGCCATTCCATCTCTGATGGTTAATAAAAGTACTCCGCAAATTTCGTTTTGCTTTTTAACCAGAAGGAGTTCCTGTGTGTATTTTTCAACACGGTATGAAAAGGGGTAATGTATACCGGCTGTGCTTTTGTCGGTGGTTAACCACGAATGGAGCATTATCCAGTTTAGTTTCTGTCCGGTTTGTTTTAAAAAATTATCATTCGAATGATCTGTTATAAATTCCGACAACTCATCGTCGATAACAGGAATTGTATAAATTGATGCGTTTTTCAATTTTTTACTTGTCAGGAACCATTTCATGCGCAACGAAAAAAGGAAATTGAGCACAATATCGAATACCCCAAGTATATTGATTACCAATTCATACGCACCTTTCCGGCTCATTACCTGACTAAAACAAAATTTGAGAAAATACCTTTCTCCGGTTACTGGAGGAAGAAAACCAAACATACCGGTTTTTTCGAGAATCGATTTTGTTTGCACAGAGCAATCGGTAAAAAACATTCGTTGGTTGCATTTTTGAAGGGCACTGAGAAAAATTGGCAATGCCAGGTGATTCTTCCCTGGTTTAATCCACCATCCCGAATTGCTTGATACAGGGCTGTCATCATGGTTTAGCCTGTCGGGCAAAAGACCAGCAAAACCCAGTAGTTTACTATCTTCCGTAACAAAAACAAGTGCTGTGTCATCGGGATTGGCCAAAGGATTATAATATTGCGAAACTGCCCGAAGCGGCGAAATTGGTTTAACATCGAGTTTTGAATACTCTTCGCTGTTTACAAAATCAACCAGCTCCGACACTTTTACCTCGCGAATATTCATTATTATTTTTTTGATAATATATACCCGATGATTCCCTGAACGTCTTTCAAATCGATAATTTCAAACAGATCGAATTTCATGGCGAATACTTTCTCGAGCTCCTGAATAAGTAAAATGTGGTTCAGCGAATCCCATTTTTCAATTTCTTCGGCAGAACTGTTTTCATGGATATTTGCCTGGTTTCCAAATATTTTTCTGAAAACCCCAAGCGTTTTATCTGTTATTTCTTTTCGATCCATTTTTAGTACTTCATAAGAATTACCAATTTACCTTCAGCAGTAAACCCAATGCGCGAGTACAAGTTGACCGCTTTATTTACAGCTTGTAAAACTACTCTTTCTGTTCCTTTTTCAAACAACTGTTTTAAGGTTTTACCAATAAAAATTGCAGCCAACCCTTTCCTCCGAAAACATTCTTTTGTAACCACAAAATAAAGCCCGGCAGTGTGGTTTTCAGTGAAAGTAACCATCCCGCTAACCAACTCATTTTCTGTAAATAAACCATATATTTCAAATTGCGGGTTTTGCGCAAGTTCAGCAAAAAAACTGTCAGCAATTTTTGTTGTTGTCATCATACCGGTGTTAACCAAATCGGTAAATTCCGAAAAGTCAGAAAGATTTGTTAAATGCCTGAATTCGAAACCTAAATTATCCATGTCATTTTTAGCAGGCAGTTCCGAAATTTCCATGTTTACCCAGGATTCAACCGGAAAAACCGATACTTCGCGCAGTTTCTCCAGGTTAAGTTTTCCAAAATCATCAGCATTGCAAATTGCCAGCATTTTACAACCCGAAACAGCCCTTTCTTTCAGCACCCGTGCAAGGTTTTCTTCAGTATTGCTTTCGAAATAAAATTGATAAACCAGTTGCGGCCAATGTCCGTTGAGCCCGGAAATGACGCTGAACTGACCAGTTATTTCAGATTGAACCGATTGTAAAGTACCAACAGCACGATAAAACCCGGCCAGATTTATTTCAGAATTATTCATAATTGAATGGACTCCTTATAGTTGGCAATCAGTTTTTTACGATCGGCTTTGCCCGAGTTCGACAATGGAAAAGCAGCAACTCCGATTATTTTTTCAGGAATCTTGTAAAAGGGCAGTTTTTGGGTTAATTTCTGTAACATATCTTCGGAATCGCCAATAAAGTTTTCAATAAAAACCATTAACTGGGTCAGTCCCAGCGAAACTTCAATCGCCACTGCTGCCACATTTTTTCCGTTTATCAGTTCCCTGATGCTGTTTTCAACCTCTATTAAATCAACACGGTAACCGTTTATTTTAACCTGGTCGTCTCTTCTTCCCAGGTAGTACAAAAATCCTTCTTCATCCATTTCAACCAAATCTCCCGAAGGATAAAATTTAGTTTGATTTCCTTCAAATTCAAGTAATTCAAAGGGTTGCTCCCCGGTGAAAAGATATCTTTCCATCACCTGATCTCCCCCGACTAAAAGTTCGCCGTTGACTTCAGTTTCCAAAATGTTACGGTTGATTTTTGTAACAATTTTAATCAGTGGTTTTCCAATGGAAATTATATTGTTCTTCGATTTGAGGGAATCGTTTGGGAGGCATTTGTAAATAGTTGCGGTCACGGTTGTTTCTGTGGGGCCGTAAACATTTGATATTTCGGCATTCGGCACATGTTTTCGCCACTCTTCAACCAGGGTAAGCGGAAGCGCCTCGCCGCCAAAATGAAAATGGTTGATATTTTGAAACCAAAGCGATTCAAAAAAAGGTTGCAGGCATGCCAGCAGCGATGGTGTAACCTGAACCCAGGATATCGGGTTTTCCTTCAGTACTTTAGCCACGGCGAAGGGTTTAAACTGCCCGGCCGGTACAGTGTAAACAGCAGCCCCAATCAACAATGGAATGAGATATCCCGTAAAAGCCGCATCAGCAGTTAAATCGTAGGTTTGCAGAAATTTATCGCCTTCATTCAGTTCGGGATACAATTCCATGAATCCTTCAACAAAAGCAGTCAGATTTTTCAGGTTAATAGGCACATTTTTGGGAGTACCGGTACTTCCCGAAGTATTTAAAACATACAGAAATTCATGTTCTTTCCACGAATAAACCTGCCCGAATTCAAGGCCATTCATTCCTGAATTATTAAGGATTTTTACGTTTTCACCCAGCGTTGAAACATCTGTTCCTGCCGGTGCAAAAACAAACCGGATGTTGTGTTTTTGAACTATTTCGGCATTGAATTGATCGGGTGAGGCCGGATGTAGTGGTACAAAACACCCACCGGCAAACCATATAGCAAAAACTGCCGCGTAGGTTTCAGCTTTTTCGGTACACAAAACACCAACTGGTATTTGCGGAGCGAAACCGGGTTGCTGTTCGAGTAAACTGCGGCTGCCGTTTATGATTTCAGAAAATTCCCTGTAAGTAAATCTTTTTTCACGATCAAAAAAAGCTTCGTTTGGTCCGAAACGAATAAAGGCATCGTGGTATTTTTCGATAAGGTTCATTTCCGCGAAATTTGGTTTTTACCTGCCAGCACCTTGGCAAGATAGTAAAAATACTCAGCCTTGATAATTTGCCGCGCGGAGGTGAATCCTTCGAGTTCCGCCGGTATCCGGTGAATATGACTGGGCACGGCGTCGTTTTTCAATCCGGCAGTTCCAAAACTTACTGCCATATTTGCTTCGTTTTGCAGGTAATTAAAAAATGACAAAGGCATTTCATAGTCAGTAAACGGGAACGAAAAAATCCGGTTTTTGATATTCAGATTATTCTCGAGATAAGTAAAACTTCTTTCAACCTGCTGCTTCATTTCTTCCGTTGTCAGTAGCTGAAATTCGGAATGATCGAATCCGTGCGAACCAATGGCAAAACCGTCGGATTGAAGTTTTTTTAGTTGTTCCAAAGTAAGATACGGTTTAATTTGTCCGGCAAGTTGCTTAAAATTCAAACCAAGAACGGTGGCAATTTTGTTAATCTTCTCCTCATCTTTAAAAGTCAATTTTTTTAAGGCTTGCTCCGTTGCTTCAAAAGGAAGGTTTTCAGTTGCTGTAAACTGCTGTATCTTTTCAATTTCAGATTTATTTGCTTTCGACGTTTTTTCAATAATCAAACTGATTTTCTGGCGGTGCGAAAAATCCGGGTTGTCAATAAATGCAGGGTTTACAAAAAATGCTGCCTCAATTCCTTTTTCTTTCAGAATGGGTGCAATTACCGTGGCACATTCGGCAAAACCATCGTCGAAACTCAAAAAGAAATAAGGTTTGCTGCTTTTCTTTCCGTTTTTTACAAAATTTAAAACATCGGTAAAAGTAGCCGGTTGGTATTTTGAAAGCAGAAAATTGAGGTCGCTGCGAAATTGTTCTTCAGTGCAAACCGGGTACAGATTTTGGATATGCGGAATTTTGGCATTGCTGACCGTATGAAAAAACGGGAATATAAACTGCTGTCCGGAATGGTGTTTTAGCCAGTTGAAAGGAAATGGCTTTGAAAAGTGAAACGCTGTTTTTCGGATGCTCGCCCTGTTCATTTTTACCTTTTTAGCAGATTAACCGGGAAGGGCAATCTGTTCAATTTCAACCGGTAGTAGGTTTCGGTAAGCGAACCAAACCCCATGTAAAACCGGGCAACTCCTTCGAGCGATGAACCTTCGAAATCGAGTAACGCACCCGAACCTGAATATCCGCGGATAAACTCATCAACAATTAAATGCATGGCGCTGCATTTTTTCCCTTCTTCGGTCGAGAAAGCACTTAAATAAACCACCCTGTTTCCCGAATGTAAAAAGAAAGCGGCAGAACACAACTCGTTTTGTTGTGTGTAAGCGGTGTAAATTATTCCGGTACTCTCGGTTAGCGAAAAAGCAATAATTTTTTCAAGCGTTTCAAAGGTTTTCGGGTCTGATTTAAGATGGTCGGCCATCTTTTTGGCATTAACAAAATCAGCCGGATTCAATCCTTTCACAACGGTTACATTTTCTTTTTTCGCTTTAGCAATATTTCTTTTTGTATTGATTGAATATTGACTTGAGATTTCGCTGTAACTGGCAATCAACGGTAAAACGAGGTTGGTTTTTTCGAAGGCTTGAAATCCGGGATAGTTCTGAAGATGAATCTGCTGAGTTATCTGGATTTGTATAAACCTGAATTTTTTATACAGATATTGCGCAAACTCCTGCTGAACCGATTCCGGGGGCGTTGGAAAAATACCAAGTTGCTGACAAAAAGTGGGTTGATAAAGGTAAGTGATTCCCCATTTTCTGTTCAGTGTGAGGGGCATCACAAATTGGTAATTGCCCCAAACCAGTGCATCCCAGTTTCGTGCAGTGCGTTCGAGAAACCAGCAAAAAGCATAAACCCTGCTGTTTTCGGCATTTGCAATGCATCGATCCCATTTTTCTGTATCGATGTTTTTATCCAAAATATATTTTAACTGCCCGTTATTCATTTGCCCATTGAAACCCCAATTGATTTATTTTTTCAAAAACTTCCTGAAATCCTTTCCATTCGCCCAGATCGTTAACTGTTTCGTTATGCCAGATACTTACAAATGTACCTCCCACTTCTTTTACTTCGTTCATTAATACTTCTGTTTCTTTAATTGCCTCTTTTGGCGAAAGTGCAAGATAATGAAGCAAAGTGCCATCCATTACCTGAAACGGAACAATCAGCAAATTTGTTTTTGCCTCGTTTTGTAAATCGTAAAAATAAAAGGGGGTACAAATTCCTGCCCTGAAACCAGTTTGGTCTGCAAAACCCAGGGTGTAATCTTCCCTGATTCCGGCTTTTATCAAATTCTGATATGTTTTCGGAAATTTCAGGTTCAGGTAATGTTGCCGGCTTTTCAAAATTTCCTTTCCAACAATCTTCTGCAACCTGTCATTTTCGCGTATCACTTTACCGTGGCAACCATGCATAAAACCCGCAAACGACGGGTGGATTCCAATGTCATATTTCTGCGATATATCCTGAATGAGTTTTTGAAAATTGACGTTTTCATGCGACACATTTTTGTCGAACCGGGCATAATCGCCCAACAGGAAAAAGAATTTTACCTTTTCTTCATTCCCTTTAAATACCGAATCGAGATAATCATAAGTATCATACGGATCCTTCGCCTTGCCCGATAAAATTTTTACCCGTGATGTAAATTCTGAAATATTTGCTTTTAAAACCGACGTAACCAACGCCCCGCCTGCTCTCCAAAATCCTTTATTCAAAAACGCCCATGCATTATCGACATCGATGGTTGAGATGAATTTAAATTTCTTTTTTGGAAAGATAAATCCGGGATACTTCCTGACAATTTCTGTTGCCAGCAAATTGGCCCAAATATTCACTGCCGGTCTCTTTATCAGATTGTATTCTGCAAGGATGCTTTTGTTTGCGGGGAACCTTCCAAATTTATCAGTTTCTGTTCCGGGATACTCTTCGTAACGGGTAACCAGGTAAAATGAGGCTGCAAAGGGGTCGAACGGAAAAACTGAATCGGCAGAACTTTCAAAAAAACAAGGTTCGTTGTTGTGTTTTACCGGCTGAATATCAACTTTATCAATTCCCTTTTGAGAAAGCAGTCCGTGAGGTTTTATGTAAATCTCATCGCCAAATTTTTCATGCGAATAATTTATTTTGGGGTTTTCCGATTTCAGAAAGTCAGCGGAGTTGGTTGTCAATTTAATTTCGACCTGAAGTATTTGTGTAAAAATCAAATGTATAATATAATCGATCCGTTGCGTAATTTCTTCGGAATAGATGAGTATCATTTTTGCATTTTTCACTGGTTACAATATTCCTTCATCGGCAAAACTATAATATTTATCGTTCCCGATTATAATATGATCCATAACCGGAATATCCATAATTTTAGCGGCATCCGTGATTTTTCGTGTAATTTTCAAATCGGCATCCGAAGGATGTAAAGTTCCCGATGGGTGGTTGTGGCATAAAATAATTGAGCAAGCCCATTTTTCCAGGGCTGTCCTCAAAATAATTCTAACATCGATTACAGTTCCGGTGATCCCACCCTGACTTAACCTAAAACTTTCCTTAATTTTGTTTCCCCTGTCAAGCAGTAGAATCCAAAACTCTTCATGGCCTAAATCTCCAAGCGTGGGTTGAAAATAATCGGCAACATCCTTGCTCCCTGTAATTTTACTTTTAATTTTTATGTCCGATTCCTTTCTGCGTTTGCCAAGTTCGAGCGCTGCAACAATGGTAATTGCCTTTGCCTCGCCAATTCCTTTAAACGTCTTAAGATTTTCAATACTTTTCCGGCCAAGTTCGTTCAGGTTGTTATCAGTCGAGGCAAGTATCCGCCGCGACAATTCAACCGCAGTTTCTTCGATATTTCCCGAGCCAATTAAAATGGCAATCAGTTCGGCATCAGACAACGAGCGTGGGCCATTCCGCGTCAATTTTTCACGGGGTCTATCTTCAACTGCCCAATCTTTAATGTTTAGTTTTTTGTATTCGTTCATTTGCCATGGATTTTTTTTAAAACCAGCCATAAAAACCGATTTTCAAAAGTGGCAAAATCTAATTTGAAAACATAAAAAATATTTTACATTTTATTGATCTGAACGGCCAATTTCGATTTCAGGTTGGAAGCTTTGTTTTTATGGATGATGTTCCGTTTAGCCAATTTGTCGATCATGGAAACTACTTCGGGGTACAGTTTTGTTGCCTCTTCCTTATCGGTAGCGTTACGTAAAACTTTAATTGCATTACGGGTTGTTTTTGCGTAATACCTGTTGTGTAACCTCTTAATTTCGTTCTGCCGAATCCTTTTTAATGCTGACTTGTGGTATGCCATTATATTTGTTTTTTTTAAATTTAAGTAGCCCGTAGGGGAATCGAACCCCTGCTACCAGGATGAAAACCTGGCGTCCTAACCCCTAGACGAACGGGCCTTCCTATTTTCCCCTAATTTTGGGACTGCAAAAATACTTCAATTTTGTAATCCACCAAATTTTATAAGTATTTTTTGTGCTAATTATTTCCCTTTCTTTTAAAAAGGCTTTTTTGATTTTAACGGTGCAAAGAAAATGATGTTTTTTTAAACTGCAAATCAAAAAAAGAGAAAAATGAAAATGAGTTGATTATTTAACGAAGCTCAAAGTTCTGGCCCAAATAAACCCTGCGCACAACTTCGTCGGCAGCCAGTTCCTGGGCGGTACCGGCTTTTAATATCGATCCTTCAAACAGCAGGTACGACCGATCGGTAATATTTAGTGTTTCGTGTACGTTATGGTCGGTAATCAACACCCCAATATTTTTCTCTTTTAGTTTCATCACAATTTGCTGAATGTCTTCAACGGCAATTGGATCGACGCCTGCAAACGGTTCGTCGAGAAGTATAAAATGTGGGTCGATGGCAAGCGCCCGTGCAATTTCGGTCCGCCGGCGCTCACCCCCCGAAAGTTGAATTCCTTTGCTTTTTCTGATGTGCTGAAGCCCAAATTCTTCGATTAATGTTTCGAGTTTCTCTTTTTGATATTGTTTGGTGTATTTTGTCATTTCCAAAACTGCCCTCAGGTTATCTTCGATACTTAAGTTCCTGAAAACAGAGGCTTCCTGCGCCAGATAGCCAATTCCTTTTTTAGCCCTTTTATATACAGGTAAATTTGTAATATCTTCGTTGTCGATAAATATTTTCCCCGATAATGGCTGGATCAAACCCACAATCATATAAAAAGAGGTTGTTTTCCCTGCCCCGTTTGGCCCCAGCAAACCAACTATTTCACCTTGATTTACTTCGAAACTAACCCCTTTTACAACAGTTCTTTTGCGATATTTTTTTACAATATTTTCGGCTCTTAAAATCATGGTTTCAAATAACGTGATTTTCAAACAGTCTTAAACTTACAACATCTCCTTTTCACGTTTTTTAACTACACTCCGCGAAATAAAAATACTGATTTCATAAAGAAATACCAGTGGTATGGCTACCATAACCTGGCTGAATACATCGGGAGGCGTTATAATGGCCGCAACCAGAAGCATTACAACGTATGAATGCTTACGGTAAGATCTCATGAACTGTGGAGTTAGGATACCCACTTTACTTAAAAAGTATGAAAAAATGGGCAATAGAAAAATAAATCCGGAAGCAAATGTTATTGAAGTGACAGTACTGATATACGACCGCATATTGATTTGATTTTCAACTTCGGGGCTAACGCTGTACGTAGTCAGGAAATCGATGGAAAGCGGAACAATAACAAAGTAGCCGAAAAGAATCCCAATCAAGAAAAGCACAGAGGTAAAAAACACAGCCCCACTGGCATGTTTTCTTTCTTTTTCGTAAAGCGCAGGTTTAATAAAACTCCAAATTTCGTAAAACACAAATGGGGAGGCAGCAATTAATCCTGCAATGATAGCAACAGTAAAATGCAGCATAAACTGGTCCGACATTTTAAGGGCTATTAATTTCAATGGGTTCTGATTGATTTTTAACACATCCGATCCGACCAGTTCCCCCAGTTTTGCCATCATCCGGTTCGACCAAAAATCGGGCATTTTAGGTTTAAATATAACCTCGCTGAATATGAAATCTTTCATTAAAAAAGCTACAACAGCAAAAACAGATACAATTATAACCGACTTAATAATATGCCAGCGCAACTCTTCCAAATGTTCTAAAAACGACATCTCCCCCTGAAAGGTTTTTTTGCCTTTTTTTTTTGTGGATTGCTCTTCCCTGTTATTTCCTTCACTCATGAAAATTGAATTATTTTGTTTTTAAAAAACTGCACAAATATAAATACTTATTACTATCAGAAGTTGTTGAAAAATTTAATTCTTTCCTTTGTAATTGATTAATTTTTAAAAATTGTAATAACTTATTGTCATTTTAGTTACTTTTAAATAATTTAGGAATCACAATTTAAGTGATAATGTGATAAGGAAATTTGAAATTATTATGAAGGAACTTGTATTAACAGAAAAACTACATCAATATTTTGGCTTCGACCGTTTTAAGGGTCAGCAGGAAGATGCTATAAAAAATGTTCTCGAAGGAAATAACACATTTATATTAATGCCTACCGGAGGAGGAAAATCTCTGATTTACCAATTACCGGCGCTGCTTTTAGACGGAACGGCCATTATAATTTCGCCCTTGATTGCCTTAATGAAAAACCAGGTTGATTCGATGCGTGGTATGCACACTGACGATAATGTCGCCCATTTTTTAAATTCGTCTTTATCAAAAACTGCCATGCAGGAAGTTAAAGCCGATGTTATGGGTGGAAAAACCAAATTGCTGTATGTAGCCCCCGAATCGCTTACAAAAGAAGAAAACATCGAATTTCTGAAAAAAATCAAAATTTCGTTTTATGCCATCGACGAAGCACATTGCATATCGGAATGGGGGCATGATTTCAGGCCTGAATATCGCCGGATAAAACCAATCATCGAAGAAATTGGCAAATCGCCAATTATTGCTTTAACGGCAACGGCAACGGCAAAAGTTCAACACGATATTCAAAAAAACCTGGGGATTTTGGAAGCCAATGTTTTTAAGGCTTCTTTTAACCGCGAAAATTTGTACTACGAAGTTCGGCCAAAAAACAAACCCGAAAATCAAATCATAAAATTTATTAAACAGAACGAAGGAAAATCGGGCATTATATACTGTTTAAGCCGTAAAAAAGTTGAAGAAATTGCAGAAACCCTTCGGGTTAACGGAATCAAAGTACTCCCGTACCATGCCGGAATGGATGCTGCAACCCGTTCGGGAAATCAGGATAAATTCCTGATGGAAGACGTAGATGTTATGGTGGCCACAATTGCCTTCGGAATGGGAATCGACAAACCTGATGTTCGTTACGTGATACATTATGATATTCCGAAAAGCCTTGAAGGTTATTACCAGGAAACCGGGAGGGCAGGACGCGATGGCGGCGAAGGGAAATGCATCACTTTCTACAGTTATAAAGACATTCAGAAACTTGAAAAATTTATGCACGGCAAACCGGTTGCCGAGCAGGAAATTGGCAAGCAGCTTTTGCTCGACACAGTATCTTATGCCGAAACAGCTATTTGCCGGCGAATAATATTATTGCACTATTTTGGCGAAATATATCAATCTGACAATTGTGGAAACTGCGATAATTGCCTGAATCCGAAGGAACAGATTGAAGCAAAAGATGAAGTTACACTGGCATTGGATGCTATTGTTGAGGTAAATGAACAATACAAGGCCGACCACATAGCAAATATTCTTATCGGAAATAAAACCGCTGCTATAAAATCATTTAATCATTACACCCTTAACTGTTTTGGCGAAGGAAAAGACCACGATGAAAGGTTCTGGAACGCGGTTTTCAGGCAATCAATGGTTGCAGGCCTCATCAATAAAGACATCGAAAATTACGGTCTTTTAAAAATGACAGAAAAGGGTCACGAGTTTCTTAATAATCCTGTCAGCTTTATGTTGGTGAGAAATCACCATTACGAAGATGATGACAGCAATGATGAAGCAGCCGGAGCGCCATCGGGCGGCGCCAGTGGTGATCCGCAACTGTTTGCCATTCTTAAAGAACTTACCAAGAAGATTGCAAAAAAGCACAACCTTCCGCCTTATGTAATTTTCCAGGAACCTTCGCTGGCCGATATGTCAATTCAATATCCGATGACACTGGATGAATTGCAGAATATACAAGGCGTTGGACAAGGTAAGGCACGCAGGTATGGAAAAGAAGTTGTTGATTTAATAGCAAAATATGTCGAAGAAAACGAAATTGAACGCCCTGATGATTTGGTGGTCAGGACTGTAGCTAACAAATCGAAATTAAAAGTTTTCATTATTCAAAGCATCGACAGAAAACTTTCATTTGACGATATAGCCGACTCAAAAGGAGTTACGGTTAAGGATATTATTACCGAAGTTGAAGCAATTGTAAATTCGGGTACCCGGTTAAACATCGATTATTATATCAACGATGTGTTGGACGAGGATCACCAGGAAGAGATTTTTGATTATTTCCGCGATACTGAAACCGATTCAATTGAAGATGCACTGGCCGAATTGGGTGAAGACGCATATTCTGAAGATGATATCAGGTTGATGCGGATTAAATTTATGTCGGACATGGGTAATTAATATCTTAATTCTTTCATCCATTTTTCTGATTATCACCCCGTTTTAATACAGAATTTGTTAGTTTTGCACGGATTTTTTTAAAATAAAATTTAATAACATTATAAAATTATGACTGTAGCGGTTGAGAAAAAACTGAATTACAAAGTTGCCGACATTTCGTTGGCAGATTTCGGAAGGAAAGAGATAGAGATTGCAGAGAAGGAAATGCCCGGATTAATGTCGATTCGGAAAAAATTCGGCCAGTCGAAACCTTTAAAAGGCGCCCGGATAACAGGTAGCTTGCACATGACTATCCAAACAGCAGTGTTAATTGAAACATTAGTTGAGTTGGGAGCCAATGTGCGCTGGGCAAGTTGCAATATATTTTCGACACAGGACCACGCTGCTGCCGCAATTGCCGCTGCCGGAATACCTGTTTTTGCATGGAAAGGTGAAACACTTGAAGAATACTGGTGGTGCACCGATGAAGCTTTAAATTTTGGCGATGGCCTTGGCCCGAACCTTATTGTTGACGATGGCGGCGACGCCACTTTACTCATCCACATGGGTTACAAAGCCGAAAAAGATGCCACCGTTCTTGACAAAACTCCATCGAACATAGAAGAAGGAGTAATTCTTGACTTATTAAAAAAGACTCTGGCTGAAAACCCAACAAAATGGCATAATGTGGTTAAGGGTTGGACAGGCGTTTCTGAAGAGACAACAACCGGAGTGCACCGCTTGTACCAAATGCTCGAAAAAGGAGAGTTGCTTGTTCCTGCCATCAATGTAAACGACTCGGTTACCAAATCGAAATTCGATAATTTGTATGGATGCCGCGAATCGCTTGCCGATGGTATTAAACGTGCCACCGATGTAATGATTGCAGGTAAGGTAGTTGTGGTTTTGGGTTATGGCGATGTTGGCAAAGGTTGCGCCCATTCAATGCGTTCTTATGGCGCAAGGGTAATTGTTACCGAAATTGACCCAATTTGTGCTTTGCAGGCTGCAATGGAAGGTTTTGAGGTTAACACCATTGAAAATGCACTTCCGGAAGGAAATATCTTTGTAACTACAACAGGTAACAAAGATGTTATAACCATTCAGCACCTGGCAAAAATGAAAGATCAGGCAATTGTTTGTAACATTGGCCACTTCGATAACGAAATCCAGGTCGATAAACTGAATGCGTACAAAGGCATTAAAGTGGTAAATATTAAACCACAGGTTGACAAATATATTTTCCCCGAAGGACATTCAATTTACCTGCTTGCCGAAGGGCGTCTTGTTAATTTGGGTTGCGCAACCGGCCACCCGTCGTTTGTAATGAGCAACTCTTTTACAAACCAGACTTTGGCACAAATTGATCTTTGGAAAAACAAATACGAAATTGGCGTTTACCGTTTGTCGAAAAAACTCGACGAAGAAGTTGCCCGTTTGCACCTCGAACAAATTGGTGTAAAACTGACAACACTTACTGACGAACAGGCCGCTTATCTTGGAATCCCGAAAGAAGGCCCTTACAAACCGGAACATTACAGGTATTAAAACAGATTAGTTGTACACCCGCAAGGTAAAATTATTCACTTTCGAAACGCTGTATTG
>CAMTWS010000153.1:0-12777 GCA_947085485.1 uncultured Prolixibacteraceae bacterium | reverse complement strand
TACCCAAAACCTGAACGGTAATGGGGTTACTGCTGTTTATCGGATCGGACAGCAGTTTAAAATTTTTCTTTGAAAATAATGGTTCGCTCATCGCTTATGATTTTTTCTTTTTAAAAAATTCCTGATAGCTGGTAAAGTCGTTTAAAAGCATTGTTTCGAGTCCTTTACTGGTAATTGTCCCTCCTGAAATCCCATCTACTTTGTGTTCAGCAGGAGCTTCCTGCCCAACTTTGGCAATTAAAATTGAAACTAATTTTCCCGATTCATCGAATATTTTTTTACCTGTAAAAGGCTTTTGAAACATTGGCGTTGAAATTTCAGCGCCTAACCCGGGGGTTTCGCCCTGATGATCGAAATTGGCCCCGTAAATGGTGTTCATGTCTTCGTTTATCGAAATAAAGCCCCAGATTGGACCCCAAAGCCCGGCCCCACGTAAGGGCAGGATATATTTTAACCCATCGTCGGTTTGGCATTCAAAAACCGGAAGCAGCATATCTTCGTGTGCTTTTGCCCTTTCCTTTTTAAGGTCGATATTAAATGCATCGCCTTCAACCTGTTCTCCTTTTACGTTTACAACGTACTGGTTTACAATTTTTTCGGCATATATTTTTTCGGCATTGGCAACATTGTTTTCAATGTTAACCGAGGCAAGAATGTTTTGTTTCTTTTCAATCTCAGCATTAAGCACCTGTTTTGGCTTTAAAGCTATTGAAATTGACGCCAGTACCGCAGCTACCAGGATTACCATAATTGCTGCATATAAAACTGTGTATGTATTACTGTTTCTGTTCATGATTTCTGATTTTTTCAGTTCGCAATGCGTTGACCGACTGACGCCCTTTTCAGCCTGCGTTTAATATGCCCGGCAACTACATAGTGGTCGATGAGTGGCGCAAACGTGTTCATTAACAAAATTGCAAGCATTATTCCTTCGGGGTAAGCCGGATTAACCACACGGAAAAATATAGCAAAAATCCCAATCAGGAATCCGTAAATCCATTTTCCTTTATCGGTTTGTGCGCCCGAAACCGGGTCGGTAGCCATAAAAACGGCCCCAAAAGCAAACCCTCCAATGATAAAATGTTGCCAGAACGGGAGCGACATATATACATTGTCGCCGGCAAAAACATTCAGTATAATTCCCATAAATGCACCGCCTGCAACAGTAGAAACCATTATTTTCCAGCTTCCGATCCCGGTTACAATCAGTATTATTGCCCCAAGCAAAATAGCCAGTGTTGATGTTTCTCCAATCGAACCCGGAATAAACCCAAAGAAAGCATCGGAAACACTAAAGTCAATATTGCCTGCCGCAGCCTGTGCCATAGGGGTAGCTCCCGAATATCCATCTATCAGTTTATCTGTATCTTTTAACGCCACCCAAACCGAATCGCCCGACATTTGTGCCGGATAGGCAAAAAACAAAAAAGCCCGTGCAATCAATGCCGGGTTCCAGATATTCATCCCTGTGCCGCCAAATACCTCTTTACCAATAATAACCGCAAACGCTGTTGCGAGTGCAATCATCCAAAGCGGGGTTTCGATGGGCATTACCAACGGAATCAACATACCGGATACAAGAAACCCTTCCTGGATTTCGTGCCCCCGGAATTGGGCAAAAACGAATTCAATGCCCAATCCAACTACATACGAAACCACTATTATGGGAAGCACTTTTATCAATCCGAACAAAAATATTTCGAAGAATCCGGTAGATGCCAACTCGCCAATAGCCCTGAAGTGTTGAAAACCGGTGTTGTACATTCCAAACAGAATGGCAGGAACAAGCGCCAAAACAACCAATCCCATGGTCCGTTTTAAATCGGAAAAATCATGAATGTGGGTTCCCGATTTTGATGTATTCTTTTGAACAAAGAATAGGGTAAAAAAACCATCGTGAACAGAGTGCAACCAATGATATTTGGATCCTTTCTGTACCAAAGGCTGGGTTTTTTCGAATATGTCTTTTATGAATTTCATTTTATATCAACCAATTAATTTTCACGAAAATATTAACCAAGTTCTTTAATCATTGTATTAATTCCGGTACGTAATATTTCCTGAACCTTAACCTTCGAAGTACAGGCATATTCGCACAGGGCAAAATCTTCTTCGATTACTTCGTAAATTCCCAGTTGTTCCATTTTGTCGATGTCGTTTACCAAAATGGCTTTTATTAAATGAACCGGCAAAATGTCCATAGGAACTAATTTCTCGTATTGCCCCGTTAAAACAAAAGCCCGCTCGCCACCATGCAAATTGGCATTTAATACATACTCTTTTTTAGGGAACAATTTTGAAAGAAATGTTTTTGATGCTGTAAATTTATCGATGCCCGGTGTTGCCCAACCCATAAATTCATATTCATCGCCTTCGGGGATAACTGATACCATGGAGTCGTAATAACCAAGAAAATTCTGAGGTTTAACCCGGGAACCGGTTAAAACGTTGCCGCTAATTATACGCTGTTTGTATTGTGCATTTTTCAATTTTCCACCGGTTACCGACGAAACAGGAGCGCCTAAAACAGTTTTATAATATTTCGGATTTTCAACTTCAGAACCTGTTAAAGCAATTATTCTGCTATAATCAACCTTGCCAGTCTCGAACAAACGACCAATAAAAAGCACATCCTGAACATTAATTGTCCAAACCACGTCGCCTTTGCTGATTGGTTTAATGTTGTGAATTTGAATGCCAACATTTCCTGCAGGGTGCGGCCCATCGAAAGTATTTACAACTGCATTTTTAATTGCTGCAAATGCTGAATTTGGGTTTACGCCCAGATTTACTTTTCCTGTAGTTAACTTTGCCAAAGCATTTATTCCGGTCTGGAATGTTCCCATCTGGCCTTTCAGCACAAAACTGTAATCGGGCGCCAGCGGCGCTGTGTCGAATGCAGAAATGTAAATCGAAACAGGTTTTTCAGAGGGGGATGCGACAACCCCATATGGACGTTTTTTGATAAACGGCCACAACCCGCTTTTCAAAAGCTGGCCTTTAATTTCATCGCCCGATAGTGAACCGGGATCTGCTTTGGTAAATTCAACAAAACCTGCTTTAACATCCGTTTCAATTACAATTTCCAAAATTTTACGCCGTTCACCGCGGTTAACTGATATTACTTTACCACCCAAAGGCGCGGTAAAAAGTATTTCAGGGTGGTACTTGTCGTAAAATAAAGCATCGCCGGCTTTAACCAAAGTATCGGTTTTTGCTATGAGTTTTGGAGTAAGTCCCGGAAAATCGGTAGGTTTCAGTGCTACTGTTGCCGGAACCGGTAATATTTCAGTTTCAGGTTTTGCACTTCCTTTCAGCTTAATATTCAGCCCTTTCCTTAACTTAATAGTTTCTGACATATTTAACTCAAATAGTATTGTTTTTTTTGTGTGGTCAAAAGTAATAATTTATTGACTTCCAACAATTTTTCAAATACAAACTTAATCTTTTAAAAACATAGAAAAATACACATTAAATTGGCATTTTTGACGTTAAACTAAACAAGGTTGTAAAATAACCAGGAATGATTTTTTTTAAATTTTAAATATGAACTATTATCGAATTATTACCGCATTTTTTGTCTTTTCGGTTTTGTGCAGTAATGCTCAGAAAAATAAATTTTACTACGAAAATGCTGTTTTTAGTGAACATATTAAAACAGTTCAAATGTATGTTGCCGGATTTGAGTTATCGCAACCCATTCTGACCATCAACCAGGATGCCCATCTTCTTTTTAAGTTCGACGATTTGTCGGAAGGGCCAAAAGATTACTACTATACAGTTATCCATTGCGATGCCGACTGGAATGAAAGTTATATACAGCAGGCCGAATATATCAGCGGGTTTCCCGTAAACCCGGTTACCGACTATAAGTTGTCGTTCAATACAACTTTTAATTATACCAATTACCAGGTTTTATTACCGAACGACAATATGAAGTTTAATTATTCGGGGAACTATGTTTTGGTGGTTTTTGAAGATAACGACAAAGAGAAAGTGGTTATAACGCAGCGTTTTTATATTGTAGAACAAAGGGTAAGTATCAGTGGAACGGTACACAGGGCAACAAACGACCCGTTTGAGGGATCAAACCAGGAGGTTGATTTTGTGATTGCCCATAATAATTTTTCGATTGAAAATCCACTGAAAGATGTAAAAGTGGTGCTGATGCAAAACAGCCGTTGGGACAATGCCATTCGAAATCTGAAACCTCTTTTTATTCGCCAAAACCGGTTGGAATACGATTACCAGCACGAAAATGTTTTTCAGGCCGGTAACGAGTTTCGGTATTTCGATAACCGCTCAAACAAGTTCAATGGCGAAAATATTGCTTCAACCGATTTTCATCGGCCTTACTTTCATAAAACCATAATGAAGGATGAAGTTCGTGCCAATAAGGATTTTTTTCAGTACAAAGAAATGAATGGCAAATTTACTGTTGAAAGCCAGGACAAAGAGGTGCGCGACACCGACACCGAATGCGATTATACTTTTGTGCATTTTACCTTGCCGCTGCCATCGATACTACTGGGTGGTTCGGTTAATGTTTTTGGGGCGCTTACCGGATGGAACGCAAATAAAAGCAACGAAATGACATGGAATTTCAATACAGGAACATACGAATTGACATTGTTGTTAAAACAAGGCTATTATAACTATCAGTACGTATATGTGCCGAGGGGTTCAGCCGTTGCCGATATTGCCAATATTGAAGGCAGCTTTTGGAAAACTGAAAATGATTATCAGATTTTTGTGTATTACAGCGATTTCTCTGCCCGGTACACCAGGCTTGTCGGTTACCAGGTTTTCAACTCAAACCGGCAATAGGATTGAATTTGGAAGCGCCGGTTATTGCACAACCGATAAAAATCCCTTTCCGTTTTTAAATGGTAACGAGAACCAGAATTTGCTTCCGTTCCCGGGTACGGTTTCAAATTCAAGTTCGCCATCAAGTAGCGCTACATAATGCTGTACGATGGGTAGTCCAAGTCCCGAGCCTGATGTAGTTTCGTTTATTTCATTTTTTACGCGGTAAAACCGGTCGAATATATGTTGATGTTCATTTTCCGGTATTCCTATTCCTGTATCGGAAATTATGAATTTCACCCACTCGTTTCTTATCATTTCGTAGTCGATGTTTATTTCGCCTTTTAACGTGTATTTTATCGCATTATCAACCAGTAACGATAAAATTTCGCCCAGGATATACGGGTCGGTTTCAAAACCAAATTCCTTGTTCGGAACACTGATTTTCAGATTTAATTTGACATTTTTTGAGTCGGGGATGTGCACATAATAACGATTGTAAGTTTCGCGCAGCAAAGTGTTGACATTGCAGAACTTATAGACAATTTCAACAGTTTGGGTTTCGATTTTCGATAAGTGGATTGTATTGTCGATCATGTTCAGCAACTGTTTTCCGTTGATCGAAATAGCATCCGACAATTCCAACCTTTCGTCGCTGTCTAAGTCCGATTCTGCCAATATTCGCGTAAAATTGGTAATAACATTCATTGGCGTGCGAATCTCGTGCGACAGGTTGGAGAGGAAAGCTGATTTTAAATTGTCCGATTCTTCGGCACGAATCAAAGCTTTCTCCAGTTTAAACTCGGCAGTTTTCCGTTTTGTAATATCGCGTGCTATCGAAATTACCGAGTGGGCGTTTAATTTCGCAAGCCGCATTTCAAAAAGAAATGTTCCGTTTGGAGTGTTCATTGAGTATTCAATACTTTCAATAGAATTTGATTTTAACGACGTTTGAATGCAACTGAAAATTTTATCGGCCATGTTATCCGGAAAACCAACTTCAAAAATCGTACTTCCGATAATATTTGCATCTTCAATTTTAAACAAATCACTCTCTTTAATTACAAAATCTTCGTAAGTACCATCTTTGTCAATAACAAAAAACATATCGGGGATTGCCTCTAATAAAACTTTGTACCGGCGTTTGTTTTCTTCCAGTTCAGCAATTTTGTTTTTAGTCTTCGTGTTGTCTTCAAAAACGACATAGAATTTATTGTAATCGGGTTGCAGAACATGGATATTAAACCAACGTTCCAGTGTAACCGCGTGAAATTCATGGATTCTTTTTTGTTTGGCGGAAGAGTATATGTATTTATTTAAATCGAACTTACGCTTGAAAATTAAATTAAAAATATAATCAGCTTTCTGTTCCTGGACTTCGTAAAGGTTTATTTTAAAAGTGGATTCAAAAGTGTTGTTCACTTTTTCAACAATTAACTGAACTATGTTTCCGGCTTCGTCGCGCTCGGCCCTGATTTGTACAATCGAAAAACTTGAATCCTGCAGGACCTTGTTTATGCTTTGTTTGATTGCAGTTATTTGGTTTTGATGGTTTTTAATGATTGCCGTATAATACAACCGCATTGTATAACCAAACATAAAGATAGCCGTAAATACAAAAACAGGGTTGGTAATAAATGGTTTGTAGTATGACAGTGAATCGATTAAGTGATTCGATTTAAACATTTGAAATCCAACGGTGATGAGGCCAATAATGAAATAGGTTCTGATTTTAATATTGGTCCCTGAAAAATAAAGCAAAAAAACCAATCCAGCGTGCAACCAAAAAACTGTTATAAAAATTGTATCGGAAGTTGGTACATTCGGGTTAAAATCAGAAAAATAGAACGAATATAAAACAAGGGGAAGCACAAAAACACTGTTTACCGAACAGTTTATTCTGCCGTTAATGGTGCAAATAATCGGAAGAGCAGCCATCGCAATAAGCAACACATTGCAAATAACACAGGTGTTATCAAAACTGAATATAATATTGTAAAGAAAAAAGAGCAGGGCAAATAACTCGGCAACTGCCCAAATTATAAGCAACTGAAAAAGTTTTCTCTTCTCCGTGAGTGAATGTTCAAACCAGAGTTTGTCGGATAATATTGTAAACAAATTTTTAATCAATAGTGTAAAGTTATCAATAATGGGTTCAATAGCGCCAGTTCAAATATAATTCAATTCAAAATAACAACAACATCTGAAGCCTATAAACTGATTTTTGTTTTGTTTTACGGTGTGAAAATAATATAAAACTGAAAATAAGATATTTACAAAAGCGTTATTTTTTTGGTCACTGATTTTTGTTATGATTTTGCAGCAATTGAATCCATAATTTTGTCGAAAATGAATTTACATTAATAAAAAGGAAGAATTATGTCAAAGGGAATTTTTAATGTACCGGAAGCAAAAAACGAACCTGTTTTGAGTTATGCTCCGGGAACGCCTGAGAGAATTGCTTTAAAAGCGAAAATTGAAGAGTTAAGATCGATAGAAGTTGATTTGCCAATGGTTATTGGCGGTTTGGATGTTTATACCGATCGTAAAATCAGGATGTTTCCACCTCACGAAATTGCGCATACATTGGGATATTACAACCAGGGAGATTCAAGTCATGTACAAAGGTCAATCGATTCAGCGCTTGCAGCAAAAGAAAATTGGGCAAATTTATCGTGGCAGCACCGTGCCTCGATATTTTTAAAAGCTGCCGATTTATTGGCAGGGCCATACCGGGCAAAAATCAATGCTGCAACCATGCTGGGGCAATCGAAAAATGCGTTTCAGGCCGAAATTGATGCAGCATGCGAATTGGCCGATTTTTTCAGGTTTGGAGTTAAAGTAATGACCGATATTTACAAAATTCAACCTGAATCTGCGCCCGGCATGTGGAATTACAACGAATTTCGGCCTTTGGAAGGTTTTGTTTTTGCACTCACGCCGTTCAATTTTACATCTATCGCCGGCAACCTGCCTGCGGCGCCTGCATTAATGGGCAATGTTGTTGTTTGGAAACCTTCAAAAACTGCCATTTACTCTGCCGGGGTTATCATGGAAATTTTCAGGGAAGCCGGCTTGCCTGAAGGTGTTATTAACCTTGTATTTGCTGCCGGCCCGGTTGCTGCCGATATGGTTTTAACCCATCCCCGTTTTGCCGGAATCCACTTTACCGGTTCTACCGGGGTTTTTAACAGTATCTGGAAAGCTATTGGCGACAATATTTCAAAATACAAATCGTACCCTCGAATCGTTGGCGAAACCGGTGGCAAGGATTTTATTTTTGCCGATAACACTGCCAATCCCCAGGCGCTTGCAATTGCCATGTTGAGAGGGGCTTTTGAGTACCAGGGGCAAAAATGCTCGGCTGCTTCAAGGGCTTATATCCCCGAAAGTATCTGGCCCGAAGTAAAAGAACGTTTCGGAATCGAACTGGCAACAGTTAAAATGGGGCCACCCGAAGATTTTACCAACTTCTTTAACGCCGTAATCGATGAAGCCTCGTTTGATAAACTGAAAGGATTCATCGACCGCGCCAAAGAAGACAAAGATGCTGAAGTAATTTTTGGCGGAAACTGCGATAAATCGGTAGGGTATTTTATCGAACCAACAGTTATTCTTGCCAAAAAACCCAATTACATTACCATGGAAGAAGAACTTTTTGGCCCGGTTTTAACCATTTATGTTTACGCCGATGAAAAAATGGACGAAACCCTCGATATTCTTGACAAAACATCAATTTATGCGTTAACAGGAGCGGTAATGTCGCAAAACCGGTACAACATCGAGAAAATTACCAAAAAACTGGAAAATGCAGCCGGCAATTTCTACATTAACGATAAACCAACCGGCGCAGTTGTAGGGCAGCAACCTTTTGGGGGCGCCCGCGGCTCGGGAACCAACGATAAAGCCGGTTCAATATTTAATCTTTTGCGCTGGACTTCAATTCGCACAATTAAGGAAACCTTTGTTTCGCCTAAAAATTACACTTATCCAAATTTCCAGCCCGACAACAAGTAGAATAAACCATAAAATGTTTATAAAAGGGTGTCGAAACAATTCAACACCCTTTTTTTTGCACTCTGAATATTGTATTTTTGTTGAAAACAATTTTTTATCAAATGGATAAAATGAAATTCAGCGACAGTGTCTTTAAAATTTTACGAAATAAATGGATTGTTACATCTGTATTGTTTTTAACATGGATTATTTTTTTTGATGAAAACAGCATTGTATCCCATCAGAAAAACAAAAGAAGGCTTTACGAACTCAAACAACAGGAAGAGTATTACAGAGAACGCATTGAGATTGACAATCAAAAATTGGAAGATTTAAAAGCCGGCGATGAAAAACTGGAGAAGTTTGCCCGCGAGCAATATTTTATGTCGAAACCAGGTGAAGATGTTTTTATCGTTGTTGATGATTAAACTATTTGATTGGAAATTAAAATTTCTTATATTGCCTCTGTAAATGAAAGAAAATCTCGACATATTTAAGATTAGGACAAATAATGTCCCTCCAAAAAAAGGGAGGATATTAATTGCTGAACCTTTCTTACACGGCGATTATTTTAGCCGGTCGGTTGTATTTTTGGTAGCACACAGCGAGAAAGGGGCGGTTGGTTTTATTTTGAATAAAAAAATAAATTTTCTTTTACAAGACGTTTTTTCCGATTTCCCGGAATTTGATGCAAAAGTTTTTCTTGGCGGTCCAGTTGCCGCCGACTCCATTTTTTTTATTCATAAACTTGGTGAAAAACTTCCCGGGAGCATTAAGGTTTTGGGAAATTTGTTTTGGGGAGGCGACTTCAAGGCGCTAAAAAGTCTTATCTTCAAGGGATTGGTAAAACCTTCGGACATTCATTTTTTCCTTGGTTATTCCGGGTGGGAGGCCGGGCAGTTGGAAGACGAAATAAAAGAAGATTCGTGGTTGGTAACCGATGTTGATGAGAATGCAATTATGCGCGATACAAACGATTCATCGTGGACCGATTTTGTTAAAAAGGCCGGAAATCGTTATTCTGTTTGGGAAAATTATCCCGAAAACCCATCTTTCAATTAACCCATTTTCCCCGGGTCGCTTTTCAAACAGCGAATACCATTATTCGAAGCCATTGTATCATGTTTCTGTTATTTTCGTACCACTAGGTAGTATTTCAGAAAGGCATTGAAAAAAAATTATAATTTTGCCCATGCATAAGATACAAAACGAAAACACCCCGGGTATCCCGGGAATTTATAACTTAAAAAAAACTTTATGTCACTGAGAAGCAATATTCTTGACCTTCGAAAAAGGAAAAAGGAAGTTCAAATGGGGGGTGGTGAAAAAGCCATGGAAATGCAGGCTAAAATGGGGAAACTTACTGCCCGGGAGCGTATTATTGCCCTTTTGGATAAAAACTCATTTCACGAATATGATTTATTCGTTGAGCATAGTGCAAAAGATTTCGGAATGGAATCGAAAGTGCTCCATGGCGACGGTGTGATAATTGGAACCGGGACAATCAAGTCGAAACCGATTTGCATTTTTGCACAGGATTTTACTGTTGCAGGTGGTTCGCTGGGTTTGATGCACGCGCGTAAAATCACAAAAATTATGGATCATGCCCTGAAAATGCGGGTTCCGCTGATTGGTATCAACGATTCGGGGGGCGCGCGTATCCAGGAAGGTGTTAATTCACTGGCCGGTTATGGCGAGATTTTTTTCCGCAACACACTGGCATCGGGTGTAATTCCTCAAATTTCGGTAATTCTCGGGCCCTGTGCAGGCGGCGCCGTTTATTCACCCGCATTAACCGATTTTGTGTTCGTGGTTGAAAATATCTCAAAAATGTTTATCACCGGTCCGAGTGTAATTAAATCGGTACTTGGCGAAGATATTTCGATGGAAGAACTGGGCGGAGCCCGTGTTCATGCCGAAATTAGCGGAAATGCACACTTCTTTGCCAAAACCGAACTGGAATGTTTTGAGCAGATAAAAACACTGATTGGGTATATTCCAAGGAGTAATGAGAAAAAAGCGCTGGCTTATCCGGCAAAACCACCGTTAAAAGGTAAAAAAATTGAAGATATCGTACCTCTCGATGCAAGGATTCCTTATGACATGCGCGATATAATTAAAACCATTTCCGACGGTTCTGAATTTCTGGAGGTTATGGAACTTTTTGCACCAAATATAATAATTGGTTTTGGTCGCATGGATGGCGAAACCATTGGATTTGTTGCCAACCAGCCGATGGTACTGGCAGGTGTTCTCGATTGCGACAGTTCTGATAAGGCAGCGCGTTTTATCAGGTACTGTAATGCATTCAATATACCTATTGTTACACTGGAAGATATGCCAGGGTATCTGCCGGGCGCCGATCAGGAACATGCAGGCGTTATCAGGCATGGAGCTAAAGTTTTATATGCATACAGCGAGGCAACAGTGCCAAAAGTAACGGTGATTTTACGAAAAGCTTATGGCGGGGGTTATATTGCAATGAATTCACGCCATTTGCGCGCCGATTTTGTGTTTGCATGGCCAACGGCTGAAATTGCCGTTATGGGGCCTGAAGGAGCTGCAAATATTGTTTTCAGAAAAGAAATTGCTGAAGCTGAAAATCCGGAAGAAATGCGCCGGCAAAAAATTCAGGAATACAAGGATAAATTCGCTAATCCATATGTGGCAGCAGCTCAGGGATATATCGACGAAGTGATTGAACCGAAAGATACCCGGTCACGGATTCTTCATGCCTTGCATGTTTCAGAAAATAAAAGTGTTTTCATGCCCAATAAGAAACATGGAATACCACCATTTTAACGAATAAAGGAGTTATAGTATGTCTGAAAAAAAAGAAATGAAAGAATTGATCATTCAGGGAGCTGTTTATCAAACCACTTTCACCCGCAAATTTGAACAACGGGTAAATTGGGAAGCTCCGGATGATAATATGTTGTACTCTTTTATTGCGGGAACAATTATCGATGTTTTTGTAAAACCAAAACAAAAAGTGAAAGAAGGGGAAACACTTTTATTGCTCGAAGCAATGAAAATGCAAAACCAGGTACGAATGCCTTTTGACGGTGAAATAGTTAGAATTAACGTGAAAAAAGACGAGGTAATTCCAAACCGGTATTTAATGGTAGAAATAAAACCAAAGAAATAAAAAGCATTTCGCTGAATCGGTTTAAAAACCGTGCAATTAGTTGTACGGTTTTTTTATTTTTACTGAGTTGCTAATAATCAGCATGAATTACATTCAATGAAGCTCATATCAATTATTTCAGGATTTCTTTTGTGGCCGGTTGTTTTGCTGGCGGGTAACGATAACAATTGTCACAGATCGACCGAAGGGACCGAATTCTGGTTTGGGTTCATGGAAAACAGGATTTACAGGGTGGCACTGCATACAATCCAAATTACAGTTACAGCCCGCCAAACTACAGCTTTTCAAGTAACGGTTGGGCCACCGGGCGCACCATTATACACGGAGTTAAGAACCGTATTGGCAAACGATGCCCTGACTGTTGAAATTCCGTGGCGAATCGCTGAAGCCATTGGTTCGGAAACTATCGAGAATAAAGGGGTTCATCTCACATCAGTTGAACCCGTAAGCGTTTTTGCCATAAACTGGGATCCCAACTCAACCGATATTACACCCGTATATCCGGTTGAAACATTGGGGAAAGAGTACTTTGCAATGTGTTACCAACCCCACATCGACCCTAATAATCCACTTTCAGGAAATGGCCGCAACAGCGAATTTCTGATTGTGGCCACCGAAAACCAGACCAGGGTAAAAATAACTCCTTCGAAGGTAACCCACCAGTTGGCGCCGAAAGACTCGACATTTGAAATTATTCTTAACAAAGGTGAAGTTTTCCAGGTACAATCAGAAAATGTTGTAGGTTCGCATCTGACCGGTCAGGGCGATTTAACAGGGAGCAGGGTGTCAGCAGATAAACCTGTCGCTTTTTTTTCGGGTTCGCTTAG
>CAMTWS010000152.1:0-12135 GCA_947085485.1 uncultured Prolixibacteraceae bacterium | reverse complement strand
TTACCTCGAAAACAAAGGTGAATGGACATGGAATATCTGGAAAAGGTATAATGGAAAAGGATCTGTTTATGTTCTTACTTCGAGAAGTGAAAACTGGGCAAAAATGGATGATGAAAATGATGAAACAGGCAAAAAATGCTGGCAGATAGCAATGGACAAAATTGTTCCACATGTTGAAAGCTCAGAGGATAATTTTGTAACAAATATGCCCGAATTCAGCAAAGCCACTCCTGCTGAAATGGGTGTAATCTGGGTTAGTTTCTTTCGGGTTGAAAACGGTCCTCTATTTAGAGAAGTTGTGAAAGAAATTGGTGATATTACTCAAAAAGCAGAGGGTGAAAAAAGAGGATACTGGTATAGCGCTAATGGAGGAGGACCCGAAAGTTTTGATTATTATGTGGTAACTCCTTATAAAAACTTTGCTGCTCTCGATGTTAAACGCGATGCCGTTTGGGATATGGTTGAAAAAGCAAAAGGCAAAGAGGAAACCGAAAAAATGCGGGCCAAATTCAGAAGCTCGCTCAAAGATTCGTGGGCATACCTGTACAAACGCATGGACGATTTAAGCCAAAATCCGGTTAATTAGTCACTTAAACAACTATTTATTCAATCTCTTTAAACTCACCCCGATTGCATTTTCCATGCAACCGTGGTGAGTTTAAAATATGATTTAAAAGAATTCTGTTGAATTCTCTCCAGGCAAATAAAATCACTTTTACTGCTGAAAGCACAAAAGGTCAGTTGAAAAAATGACCTTTTGATTCTTTGAAGAACAAGAACTAATACTTTGAAAATGCTAAACATAAAGGGTAGAATTAACAAAAATGGAGAGATAGTTTTCCCACACGGGAAATCGTTGCAGGGGAAAACCCTAAATGAAGATAAAGCGGCGCAATCAGCATCAGGAATCAATATCGAACTTTCAGTTACAATTGATGTAAACAGCCTGATTTCAGGAATCGACGGATTTGTATGGGCTATAAAAGATATTTGTCAGGCCGAAATAATTTGCAATGCACTTAAAGTTCAAAAAATTGAGTTGGAAATCGTAGAGGTTGACCTCGAAAAAAATGTTTTGTATTTGATTAAAGTTAACCGCGAAGAAGATGTAAAAGAAGTTATTGATTTTATACAAAACGACGTTGGCGGACTACGGCTAAAACCCGACTGGAACTATCCCGAAGGCGAACGGAATCAAAGTTTCGAACAATGGATAAATGAATAATTCTTAAACACGTTATGACAAAATCTTTAACCAATCGATTTCCGGCGCTTTCAGAAAATGCAGTATTACGATACCTGTCTTTTTCTGCGCTTTATGTTGCCCAGGGAATACCTGATGGGTTGCTTATATTTGGCTTGCCGGCATGGATGGCCATGAATGGCAAAAGCGCCGCTGAAATAGGCAGTTATGTTGCTGTGGTCTTAATTCCGTGGAGTTTCAAAATTCTGGCTGCCCCGCTCATGGACAGGTTTACCTACCTGCCGATGGGGCGCCGAAGACCGTGGATAATTTTCGGCCAATTCGGTTTGATAGCCAGTTTTTTAACCATGGCATTTATTCCCGATCCGCTCAATAATATAACCATGCTTATGGCAGCCGGCTTTACAGTAAGTTTGTTCACTGTTTTTCAGGACATTGCGGTTGATGGAATGGCCATCGATATTTTACCCGTCGATCAGCAGGCAAGGGCAAACGGACTGATGTGGGGCTCCAAAACCCTGGGAATATCAGCTTCAGTGGCGGCCGGAAGTTATATCATAAATACTTACGGCTTCTTTTATGCCATTGCCTCGTTTTCAGCCATTGTTTTTTTGATTATGTCGGTACCGGTATTCCTCAGGGAAAGGCCCGGCGAAAAAATAATGCCATGGACCAAAGGTGCAGCGTCGGAAGATGCAGGCAAGCTGCAATTGAACAGTTGGAAAGCTATTTTAAAAAGCCTTTTTCAGGTATTCTTCCTGAGGGTAAGTTTAATAATGGGGATTGCAGTTTTTGGTTATAATGTGGGAAGAGGGTTGATGCAAGCGCTTTTGCCGGTATTTACCGTTCAGGAACTGGGCTGGACCGACACACATTACTCGCAAATATTTGCAACTGTCAACATGGTTTCCGGAATACTTGGAATGTTTGTGGCAGGCGCCCTCATCGACTTTTTTGGAAAAATCAGAATGATGACAATATACCTCATTGTACTTCTTTGCATAATTACTGCCACCACATTTATGAAAAGCTATTGGCATTTCGATGTGGTTACTTACGGCCTTTTCGCCGGATTCTTCATTCTCGATACATTTATTACCATCGCTGTTTTTGCCACGGCCATGCAACTTTGCTGGAAAAGAATATCTGCAACTCAGTTCACCCTGTACATGGCACTGGCAAATTTAGGCCTATCAACAGGGGCAAAACTACTGGGGCCGCTTCGTGAAGTGTTGCCCTGGGAATACGTGATTTTTTCTTTCTGCGGTTTTGCTATGGTTATGCTGATATTGATAAGATACATTCATTTCGACAGTCATTTAAAGAAAGTAAACAGGCTGGAAGCGATGCAACTGATGGCAGATGATGAGGAAATAATGCCTGTACCTGAAAAAATAAGGATAACAGCCTGAAAATAAATTAAAGTGGACACGAGATACCACTCAAAAAAACCGGGCGAATCCGAAAAGCCTTACGAGTAGGAAAACTTTAAAATATTTCACAATGAAAAGGAACAACTATCTTATTGCACTTTTTGCAGCAATTTGTTCTTCACTTATCATCACATCCTGCTCAAACATCAATCAAAAATCAGTCGAAAGCAATTCGACGGTTAAAGCAGTTTCACCCGAAGATATTGTAATTCGGGGCGAATATCTTGTAACCATCATGGGCTGCAACGACTGTCATTCACCAAAAAAAATGGGGCCAAACGGGCCCGATATTATTCCAGAGTTGATGTTATCCGGCTTTCAATCAACAAATCCATCTGTAAAGTTTGATAATCCGATGATTAAAGAGGGCTTCGGTATGTTTTATCCCGACCTCACAGCAGCAGCCGGTCCCTGGGGTATTTCATATGCTGCCAATATTCCACCTGACCAGATGTAAATAGCGTTTTTTGGTTTTTGACGAAATAAAAAATAGCTTTTTTGAAAACAATCTTAAAAACAAGGCATTATGAAATCAACAATTACTAAAGACACGGGCAGTGGAGTTGATCTTAATACTGAACCATTGGAAAAAACCAAATCTGTTACCAAATATTTACTTATCATCGTTTTGATAGTTTTCTCATTTCAAAACAGTTTTGGGCAAATCCCGGCATGGAATTGGGCCCGAAGCGGTGCAGGAAATGGTTCTGTTGAGGGGAGCGCTGTAACAACCGATCCTTCAGGCAATATTTATGTTTCGGGATACTATTCAAGCGATGTAATGACTATTGGTTCTGTTACGCTTCAAAACCTTGGGTTAAGTTTTAACGACGGATATTTGGCCAAATACGACCCTGCAGGAAATTTACTTTGGGCGCAGCGTTTTGGCGGAAGCAGCAACGACCGCGGTACTTCGGTTACCACCGATAAGGCAGGTAATGTATATCTTACCGGGTATTTTTACAGCCCAACCATTATTTTTGGTAAAGATACCCTACAATGCAGGTGTTGTTGGCGATATTTTCATTGTAAAATTCGACGGTTTGGGTAATATCCTCTGGACTAAAAGGGAAGGCGCCGTAGGACTCGAAATACCGCATGCAATCCATGTCGATGGCAATAACAATATCATTGTTTCCGGAAGGTTTTCAAGTACCTCAATTACTTTTGGCACAACAACTTTATTACAGGCCGGAAGCATGGATGCATTTATTGTAAAATACGATGCATCAGGGAATATTTTGTGGGCAAAAGGCGCCGGAGGCGGTTC
Organism: uncultured Prolixibacteraceae bacterium; assembly: GCA_947085485.1. Classification (GTDB taxonomy): domain Bacteria; phylum Bacteroidota; class Bacteroidia; order Bacteroidales; family Prolixibacteraceae; genus Draconibacterium. Next base: position 8,228 of record CAMTWS010000152.1, on the reverse strand, counting down.
GAATGATGAAGCGTATGCCCTGAGTTCAGATATTTCAGGAAATATCTATATGTCCGGATATTTCACCCAACCTGCCAGCTTTGGAACTATTAAATTAACTTCTGCAGGCCAGGCCGATATGTTTCTCGCCAAATACGATCCTTCGGGTAATGTGCTTTGGGCAAAAAGAGCCGGAGGGAAAGGTGATGACCGCGCCACCAGTGTAAAAACCGATGCATCGGGGAGCAGTTATATCTCAGGTAATTATACAAACGATTCCATTTCGTTTGGTTCAGTGCTGATACCCAATGATAGTGTGGATAATTCGTTTATTGCCAAATATGATACCGATGGAAAAGTGATTTGGGCGAAAGGAATTGGAGGCGACTGCGAGGCGACTGATTTGGCTGTATTTGGTAATAATGTTTATGTCTGTGGTACTTTTAATGTAAGTACGTTGAATTATGGTTCATCCAGTTTAATTCGAACCGGAAGTTCAGATTTCTTCCTCCTGAATTGTGATTCTGATGGCAAACCTAAATGGGCAATCAAACAAACTTCGGATGGTAAAAGCGGGGAAACTGCCCGTTCTGTTACAACTGACAATTCAGGGAATGTAATTATTACCGGTTTGTTTGGAAGTGAGCCAATTATTTTTGGCGCGTCAAGTATTAGCAGCGTAAGAGGTTTCAATATGTTTATTGCAAAACTGGGTTCGATGACAACCGGAACAGAAAATCTAAACGATGCCGGTGAATTTAATATTTTCCCTAATCCCGGAAATGGTCTGTTTAACTTAAAAACGAATGGAACCATCCATTCGGTTGATGTTTATTCAATTTCAGGAACCAAAATATACAACCTTTCCAGCTTCAACCAGCAAATGTCTGCCGAAATAAATCTTTCAGCATTGTCTCCTGGAATTTATATTATGAAAGCAAATATCAGCGGTAAGCAATACTCCCGGAAATTAATTATTCAGAATAACAAATAAAACAAAATTATGCCAGCAATTAACGAAGGATTCAGCGAAGTATTAGGGATTTTAAAAGAGCTTGCTTTGGGTGTAAAAACAGCCATGGAAATCCCTGAAAATCAGAAAAAAGAAATGAGAGATGCAATAGCCGATACTGCCGAACTCATTGACGAAACATTGACCATTCTGAAACAACACCTGACCACCATAATTTCAGAACTGAGATTTGGCGACAAACAACTCGCCAAACGAATGATTTATGAATTGGGGGATTTTCGGGGCTGGGAAGAAAAATACAGGCGGTTTCAGTTGTGTGAATCGTTACATCGGGCAGCAGATAATCTGGAAAGAAAAGGTTTGTATAAATATCTCAACAACATTTCATTCCAAAGCCCCGGAACCATTCAGCAGCGAATGTTCGATTATATAGGGGGTGAAACAAATGCCGCCAAATCGGTAGGAACGATGCTAATGAATTTGACACAGCTTACCGGTTCGGTTGATTCAGATTTTGCGCTGGTAGTGAAAAATCTTGAAGAGGCGAGAAATGAAGTTGGCAAATGGCGACAGGCATTTATCGATTTGGAACTTGAAATCAGAAATTCGATCTGAATATGTCATTTCAACAGTTAGAAATAAAAACGGGGAAGCCGAAAACCGATTAGAGTAGGCAAACAAATTAATAAGTAATAGTATGGCAACATTCGTATTTCGTCACAAAGTTGGCGATTTTAACACATGGATCAAAGGACATCAGGATCGGGTAGATTTATTTGCCGATACAGTTTCAGGATTCAAAACATTTCAGGATGCAGATGATCCAAATTCAATAGTTATCGTTATGGAAGTAAACGATATTGAAAGGCTTGGAGCAATCATCAACGACCCAAAAAACCAGGAAGTAAAAAACCTGCACACAGTAATTGAACCAATTACAATGTCGGTGCAGGTTAAAGTATAACCTGCAAACCATGCTGCAGGTAACCGAAACTGAATAATTGGGACAACCATTTTTTCAGATTCGCTTTCCGGGCGGCATCAATAATTAATAACGGGGAAAGCCGAAAACCGTACAGAGTAGGCGATGAAAAAGTTAAAATGAAAATGAAAAAAATTCTTATCACAGGTTGCAGTACCGGATTTGGTTACGATGCAGCAAAATACCTGGCAGAAAAAGGACATCATGTGTATGCAACCATGCGAAATGTGAACGACAAAAACATTGAATTCGCCACCGAACTGAAGAAACTGGCGTCATCAAAAGGATTAAAACTTGAGGTGGTAGAAATGGATGTTACCTCCGATGCAAGTGTGGAAGCAGCCATGACAAAAATACCCTCGGTGGATGTGCTTATAAACAATGCAGGCCGCGGATTTGGCGGACCAATTGAAGCTTTCACATCAGCAGAGTGTCTGGCACAGCTCGACTTGAATATTGTCGGTAACATTCGGGTAGCAAAAGCTGTACTTCCGGGAATGAGGGCGCAAAAATCAGGTTTAATTATCCAGATAAGTTCTATTGCCGGACGGGTTGCTGTTCCGGGATTTGGCATATACAATGCCAGTAAATGGGGGGTTGAAGGGCTAAGTGAGGCCATGCGCTACGAATTGGCGCCGCTGGGTATCGACGTTGCCATTGTTGAACCGGGTCCATTTTCAACCAATTTTTTCCCAAGTATCATTCCCGCAGGTGATGCTGAAATTGCTTCTGCTTATAAACATGTTGCAGGTTTCAGCGAAACTTTTGGCAACAATGTCATGGCAGCTTTTGCTGACGAAAATGCGCCCACTGACCCAATGATTGTAGTGAGAATTTTTGAGAATTTAATCAATGCACCAGCCGGAAGCAGGCCTGTTAGAACCATTGCCGGATTGGATTTTGGCGTACAGGGAATAAATGATGCCCTGGAACCTTTCAGAAAAGGAATTCTGGGAGGTTTTGAATTGTCGGACTGGGATGGTGTAAAGTCATAAAAATCAATATAAACGGGGAAAGCCGAAAACCGCACAGAGTAGGCAATAAAATCAATTTCAAAATGAAAAAAATGAATTATTCAGGAATTGCAACAGTATGCTTTGCAGTGTCCTTATTTGTAATGGGTTGTGGTGCACCTGCACCTAAAGTAACCGAAGCTCCCGTGCAGGTGGAAGTAAAACCAGGCCTGGCGGCAATTAAAGCCGAAATACAGGCTTTGGAAAGCAGTTGGTCGGCAGCAGATAATGCCCGCGATGCAAATGCAGTAGTGGCTTTTTATGCCGATGACGCAATAAGTATGTCGAATGATAAACCCAGTCAGGCAGGCAAAGCTGCAATTCTGGTCGATATTCAGGAAGGCATGGGGAAAAAAGCAGTTGGAAATACTGTTTTCTACCAGACATTAGAGGTTTTTGGGGATGAAAACATTGTCACCGAAATTGGATCATCGACTGTAAAAGATGCGTCAGGTAGCGTGGTTTCCACTGGCAAACATGGCCGTTTGGGAAAAGCGCGATGGGAAATATCTTTGCATCAGGGATATTTACAACAATGATGCAAAAGAAAAGTAAAATCTCATTATGGAAAGAAGAACATTCCTGAAAACTTCAACTTTATCAGCCATCGCAGTAAGTGCAACGGGTTTTATCAGTTTCGACGGAAACGGTTATGTTGGCGATTGCGAAACTACGACCGATATTTTAGGGCCCTTTTACCGTCCTGAAAGCCCTGTTCGAAATAACCTGGTTATAAAAGGGGAAAAAGGGGAACTGGTTGAATTACTGGGTAAGATAAAACACCAGGACTGCAAAACCCCTTACAAAAACGCAAAAGTTGAGCTTTGGCACTGCGATGGAAACGGTGTTTACGATAATTCAACTTCCGAATTTAAATACCGCGGAACAACTTTTTCGGATGAAAGTGGAAATTATTCATTTCAAACTGTTTTGCCGGTACCCTACGACGTAGGAAACGGCCAAATTCGTCCGGCCCATTTTCACCTGATGATTACCGCCGAAGGCTACCAACCACTGGTTACTCAACTTTATTTCAACGGCGACAAACATATCGAAAATGATGATTATGCCAGTTCTGAATTTGCCAAAAGAAGAATTTTGGAGGTTTCTGAAACGGGAAAATCCAGGAAAGTGTTCTACGATGTTTCCATGGCAAAAATAATACCTGCCGATCCATCAGCAATCGACAAATTATTGGGCATTTATGGGAATCAAATAGATAAAGGTAAAAACAAGGAATTTTTTAAATGGAATAATTCACTGTGGTTGAAGAATGAAGTTTTTGGCGAGGAATACCGCTATGTTGGAAACAATACTTTCGAATATGCAGGAATGCCCAAAGGGATGTCTGAAACTTTCACTTTTGAAATATCGGGTTCAGGCACTGTTAAATGCACTCTAAAGTATGTAAATAAAAATAATAAAATTGGAACCGAAGAGTATTGGAAAGTCTAAATTTCAAACAAAAAAATTGAAAATGAAAAACGTTATTAAATCTTCCAAAATTCCGGTTGTACCGAATTTTTTAGTCTTCACCCCGAAGTCGAAAAAACTTATGGCTACACACATGCTGTAAAAATTGGCAACGATATTAATATTTCAGGTGCAGTTAGTATGGACGATGACGGAAATCCAACAGCAACAGGCGATTTACTGCAACAAATGAAAAATTGCTATTCCGGTTTGGACAAGGTTTTGAATCATTATGGTTGCACATTCGATGATGTTATTGTCGAAAATGTTTTTACGACAAACATGCCCGAATATTTAAATCAATCGGCTTACCGCAACACAATTTATACAAAACAGTTTCCAACAGGTTCGTGGCCTGGTGTTAAGGAATTAGCCCTGCCCGAATTTATGATAGAGATTGAACTGGAAGCGCATATATCAAAGTAGTTACGCACCTTACTTTTACATTAGCTTAAATCAAAATGCCTGCAAAAAATTAACATTGACGAACTAAATAAACGGAGATGCACCACCGAATGGAAGTAAGACCAAACAAAAAATAGAAAATGGAAAATAAAACATCAAGACGGGATGCAATACAACAAATTGCTATGGTTTCAGTTGGACTCAATTTATTTTCACTGACATCGTGTACAGGCAGTAAAAAACAGCAAGAAAATATAAAGGACACCAAAATACTGATGCCCTTTTCCCTTCCGCCACTTGAGCCTTTGCAACCCGGACCGGTTGGCGTAGAAATTAGTACCTGGGTAAGGAGCTCACAGACAAACATGCAATATTCGAGTGTTGAAATCGCCGTAGCGCCAAAACAGATGGGGGCAGCCCCCCATTTACATCGGGATCTGGACGAGTTAATGCTTGTATTGGAAGGCACTGTAAGTGTTTTGGTTGACAACATTTTATATGAAGTTCCTGCCGGTGGGTGGCAGTTAAGGCCAAGAGGAATTGAACATGCATTTTATAATTAATCCTTCTAATTCTTCACAAACTCCGAAGGGCTGCAGCCAAATTGCTTTTTGAACGCACGCGAAAAATAGGCCGGGTCGTTAAAATCGAGCTGGTAACATATTTCTGAAACCGATCCCGCCTTCTGTTTTAACAAATCGGCAGCCCTCTGTAACCGCAATGATCGTATCAACTGTCCGGCCGGCTGATCAATCAATGCATTCAATTTCCGGTTGAGTTGTGAAACGCTCATGTTTACCGTTGCCGCAAGTGCATCGGAGGTAAAATCCTGGTTTTCGAAATTGGCTTCGATCGTTTTTATAATCTTTTCGAGAAATTGCTGATCGATTGATACAACGCTAACTTCAGAAGGCTTAATGACGGTTGATGTTTTAAAGCGGCCACGAAGCAGTTTGCGCTGGTTTATCAGATTCCGGATCCTTACCTTTAGCTCTTTGGCGCTAAATGGCTTTGTAATATAATCATCTATACCAATTTCGAGCCCTTCTATTTTATCCTCAAAACCAGTTTTAGCAGTTAACATCACAATTGGAATATGGCTGGTGCGTTCATTATTGCGAATTTCTTTACAAAACTGTAACCCATTCAGCCGGGGCATCATCAAATCGCTTACAATCAGGTCGGGCAATGTTTCAAGCGCAACCAGTATTCCCTCTTCGCCATTTTCCGCCTCTTTTATCTGATAGTCTTCTTCCAGTTGTTCGCGAATGTATGCACCTACATCACTGTTATCTTCAACAATCAACACAATTTCGCGCATGTCGATCAATGGCTTTTCAGGTTTGGTTGTCGGATTTTCAGTTTCAATAATGTCATCGCCGTGAGAAAATTCGGATAAAAAATTGTTTTTGGAAATCAAAATTTCACCGGTTTTTATTTCCGGCTTTATTTCTCCCACAGGAATACTGACTGTAAATACCGAGCCTTCTCCTTCCTTGCTTTTTACCGATACAATTCCGCCATGAAGTTCAACAAGCTCCTGAACCAGCGCCAAACCAATTCCTGAACCTTCAAAATTCCGGGTAATTGAATTGTCAACCTGGTAAAACCTGTCGAAAATATTTGAAAGATGATCAGCCGGAATTCCAGGCCCATTATCCTCAACGCTGATCTCAACATAAAGCGACCCAATAGTTTTGATTCCAATCTTTACTTCACCATTTGCTTTGGTAAATTTAAATGCGTTGGAAACAAGGTTATAAAAAACCTTTTCCATTTTATCCACATCAAAAACCACCGGAATATTCTCTGAATCAGACTCAAATGATAATGTAATTTTTTGGGATGCTGCCAGTGATTCGAATGAATATAAAAGACTTTTCAGAAACGATACTACATTGTGCGGTGAGGCATTCAATACCATATTACCCGATTCAAGTTTCGAAAGATCGAGTAATTGGTTAATTAGTGTCAGTAATCTTCGGGCGTTGCGATTTGCCACCTGCAGTTTTCCTTTTACTTTCGTATCAATACCCGATGACATCACACTTTCTATTTGCCCTAAAATTAATGTAAGTGGTGTACGAAACTCATGCGATATGTTGGTGAAAAACTGCGATTTAAGCTGGTCGATATGGCGCAAAGAGTCTGTTGTAACCATTTCAAACTTTAACTGGTTTCTAACCTTTATCCGGTTCATCTCGTAACGCCGAATCAGAATTATTAATAAAGCCAGTGCAAGGGTAAAAAGAATGTAGGCATAATAAGTATTTGTCCAGGGTGGTTTAACTATTAATTTAATTGCCAAACCTTTTTCATTCCAATAACCATCGCTATTTGCGGCTTTCACCCTGAAGACGAATTCACCGGGAGGTAAATGGGTATAAGTTGCTGTTCGCTCTCCATCGGTATAAATCCATTTATCGCTATAATTTTCGAGTTTGTAAGCATATCGTTTTTTTTCAGGGGCCGAAAATTCAAGAGCTGCGAATTCGAATGTAACAATATCGTCCTTGTGCGAAAGAACAATTTGCGTGGTTTCTTCAACCGATTTTTTCAGAATTTCAGGATTGGTTTTATGCGAAATAACCTGATCGCCCAACTTTATTTTTGTTAAAACCACATTAGGAATATTCGGGTTATCCTTGATATTAGCCGGATAGAAATAATTTAAACCTTTTATACCCCAAAAAAACAGTTCTCCGCTTTTGCTGCGGAAATAAGCTCCGGAATTGAATTCGTTACTCTGCAATCCGTCGTTTACATCAAAATTACGGAATGTAACCATTTGCGGATTAAACCGTGATAAACCTTTGTTTGTGCTGAGCCAAAGATTGTGCTGGTCATCGGGCAAAATACCATAAATCACATTATTGGGCAAACCGTTTGCCTCGGTATAGTAAAAAAAGGTTTCTGTTTCGGTATCAAACCGGTTCAACCCACCTGATGTTCCAATCCACAAAAACCGGTCTGGAAAAACCGGATCGGCACAAATTGCTTTTACATGGTTATTAATCAAACTGTCCGATCGGACAGGATCGTTTTCGAAGAGCGTAAAAGTCTCATTTTTTTCATTAAAACGATACAGCCCATATTTTGTGCCTAACCACATTTGTCCGTTGATTTCCTGGAAAATAACCGGCCTCACCTGTTCGTAAAATTGCAATCCAGGACGATAAGCGATGCTATGAAACTGGCCTTTTTCAATATCAATAAGTTTGCTGAGGTATTTTTCTGTAGCAATCCAAATAGTCCCATCGATACCTTCAAAAACTGTATAAACCTCTTTTTGTGGAATACCATCTTTTTGTTTCACATCGAATTTATAAAGCCTGGCATTATTTGTTTTGGGGTGATACCTGTAAAGGCCTCCTATGGTGGCAGCCCAGATATTATCGTCAGC
>CAMTWS010000151.1:0-13200 GCA_947085485.1 uncultured Prolixibacteraceae bacterium | reverse complement strand
CGGATAGAATTAAATGGCGAATCAATGAGAAAAAAGAAATTAAAAAAATGAATAACTTAGCCGTGGAAATCGAAAAATAAATTGGCAGGGTATCGCCGGAATCACTGGCAGGGTATCATCGGAATATCAAAAATAGAAAAAAATCCCTTTTCTCCCTCTATATTAGTAATTATAGCAATTTTGTTATTAGATATAAAACCTAACTCGAATAATTGATTATTGATTAGTGTATTAGTATTTATTTGAAGAAACTTGCATAGAATAGGTTTACCTTTTTTAAACACAACCTATAAATATAAGCAGGTGGTGTATCTGTAGTTCGAATTAAGCAAAAACCGTGGTAATAATCATCCATTATATAATCCACCTTTGGCATAACTAAGTCTGTAATTTGATCATTTTTGATGTTGTAGATTTTTTGAGAATACGTGATTCCTCTTTCTGTTGGTTTTGCTAAGCAAGTAGGATTAAGACACTTGTGCCGTCTGGTCTTAAAGCAATGATGCTTATGTCGCAGACCATATTCCGGGAAAAGCAGGATTAAGCCTTAGAATCTCTCTCCTTTTGCATCAGAGAAAATACGATGTTTCGTGAAGTTGCCCACGGGTTGGGACTTGGAAATACCGTTGACAAAACAACGACCGTTCGCGAGGCTCTGAAAGATTTATAACCTCAATGGAAGTGGCCAAAGCCTGCATTGTTCAGGTCTTAACTTTTTATTAACAACATTTTAAAGCAATTCTTTGTTATATTTGAGCCGTGAAAAAAGTGAATCAAATATTATCAGTGTTATTGGGGGTGGTTTTTATCGTCTCCACAACTGGTGTCTTGATTTATAAAACTCATTGCGAATGTACAGGAAATGAGCAGGTAAGCGTTTATGTAATGCCCGAAACCTGTGAAACAAATTTACATGTTCACCACACGCACGATCAATCGGGGAATGAAAGAGAAACAACTGAAAGCTGTTGCCACGAATGTTCATCGCACACCCACCATTGCGGTTGTACTTCGCCTGAAGTCAGTTTTTTTAAATTGATAAACCCGGTAAATCAGGAAGAAATTCAGTTTGTAAAGGCTCAACCGGTAAAAATCTCAATTGCTTTTTTATGCGTATTTGCAAATCTCATTGAGATACCGGTAATAAAAGAAACAAATAGTTTTTATATCGATCCACCGCCAACTGTTGAGTCATCAAAAAATTTTCTAATTCAGGTACGACAGCTTAAAATCCCGTTTTCAGCTTAAGGTTAGTTGGCCCGGTTACCTTGTTAAGGTGATTGGCAAATAAATTTTTTATTCAATAAATCTTAAGTAATGAGAAAGTTAATTATAATAATTTTTTTTATCCTGCCTTTCGTTTCGCAGGCACAAAACCTAAAAGGAATAGTTTCTGGGAACGAAAGCGATGGAAAAAATACTTTGCAGGGGGTAAATATTTACTGGCAGGGTACAAAAAAAGGCACGGTTTCTGCCAATGACGGTAGTTTTGAAATCAGAAAAGGAAATAATCAGCACATGTTGGTTTTTAGTTTTGTTGGGTACGAAACCAAAGTAGTTCATGTTGATAATCTCGAAAAACTTGAAGTGGTTTTGGAACCCAATCTCGAAATTGGGGAAGTTACCGTAATCAAAAAAGACAGGGGAACTTACCTTAGCGCAATGGAAACAATTCATACCGAAAGAATTACCAGTGCCGAATTCCATAAAGCTGCCTGCTGCAACCTGGCCGAAAGTTTTGAAACGAATCCTTCTGTCGATGTAAGTTACAGCGATGCGGCTACCGGCGCAAAACAAATCAGGTTGCTCGGCCTCGACGGGATTTACTCACAATTGCAGGTCGAAAACCTTCCCGACTTGAGGGGTTTGGCAACAACTTTTGGGTTGACGTATATTCCCGGCCCGTGGATGGAATCTATTCAGGTTTCCAAAGGGGCGTCTTCTGTTTTAAACGGATACGAATCGATTGCAGGCCAGATAAATGCTGAAGTTAAAAAACCTGATTCCAAGGAAAAGCTGTTTTTAAACGCTTTTGCAAATTCCCACGGGAGAATGGAATATAACGCTAATACAAACCTAAGAGTATATAATGACATAGTTTCTACCGGATTACTTGTTCACGCTTCAGGCTTGGCTGTGCGGAGAGATGAAAACGGGGATGGGTTTCTCGACGATCCGCTTTCGAAGCAACTACAGGTTTCGAACCGTTGGAAATTTACAAATCACAAAGGTTTTATGTCGCAGGCAGGAATTAATATTCTTACCGAAGATCGGTTGGGCGGCCAGGTTGGTTTCGAAGAGGGGATGGCGCCATCAATATCAAATCCTTATGGAATCAGCATAAAAACAAACAGGATTACGGGTTATATGAAAACGGGGATTGTTTCAAAAGATCAACGCACTGCTCTTGCCATTTTGACCAATTTTACCAGCCATAAAACCAACTCGTTTTACGGGCTGACAAATTACGATGCTTCAGAAACCCGGTTTTACGGGAATTTGATTTTAACCCGCGATCTCGATAAAAAAGCCATTCATTCGTTAAATACCGGGATAAGTTTTGTTCATGATAATTTTAATGAAAGTTTGTATAATATCAACCTCGACAGGGTGGAGAATGTTCCTGGAATATTTGCCGAATATACCCTGAAACCGATCGAAAATTTAACATTTATGGCCGGTGTCCGTGCCGATTCGCACAATATATTCGGAACATTTGTTACGCCCCGAATGCATCTCAGGTACAAAATGAACAATCACATTACTTTGAGGGCAAATGCCGGAAAAGGTTACCGCACAGCAAATATTATTACCGAAAATAATTATCTGCTTGCCAGTCACCGCCAACTTCAGTGGCAGGATAAAAATATGCAGGAAGAAGCCTGGAATTATGGGTTCAGCCTTGTGCAGGATTACCTACTTTGGGGCCGCGAAATGCAAATCAATACCGAATTTTTCAGGACCGATTTTCAATCGCAGTTGGTTGTCGATCGCGAATCGTCAACTGAATTTGTTATTTTGTCCCCTTTAGCTGGTAAATCGTACGCAAACAGTTTGCAGTTCGATGTCAGGTACCAGCCCATCGAACGGCTCGATGTTTTACTGGCTTACCGTTTAAGCAACACAAAACAGACAATTGGCGGAGTGTTGAAGGAAGTGCCGCTCAACAGCAGGTACAAAGGTTTGATTAACCTGAATTATTCGACCAACCTGAAAAAATGGATGTTCGATTATACGGTTCAGTTCAATGGTGGCGGCAGAATTCCCCGGCCTTATGAAGAGTGGCACGATTTGGCTGATGTTTCGGGCAATTATTTTGCATTTCAGCCATATACAATTATGAATGCTCAGGTTACAAAATATTTCAGGTACTGGAATATTTATTTTGGCTCTGAAAATTTAACCAATTTTAAACAGTTGAACCCGGTGGAAGGCGCTGAAAAACCATACAGCGAAGGATTTGATGCATCAAATATCTGGGGCCCCGTTAGCGGGCGGAGAATTTATTTGGGAGTCAGGTTTCTATTGAATTATGAATAATATAAATGACATAAATTATGAAAAAATTACTATTTTTTTTGGTTTTGATTTTGGGGGCGACTTTGAGTTTGGTTGCCCCAAAATCGGAAAATAAAGTGGTTTGCTTTAAAACGAGCATGGATTGTGCCAATTGTGAAAAAACACTTGCCGAAAATCTGAAATTCGAAAAAGGGGTGAAAGATTTAAAAGTTGATCTTGCTTCGAATACTATTTATATTGAATATAAGGAAGGCAAAAATACCGATGAAGGTTTTGCCAAAGCAATCGAAAAGAAAGGTTACAAAGCCGAAAAAATTTTGAAGCCCGATTATGACAAAGTTATAAGGGGATCGGCTGAAAAAGGACACGTCAAGGAAACTGAAACACATCAGGATAAGAAATAAATTTGTGGAATTGTCTGCAAACTTGAATGTTTAGATTCGTAAATTCTCAATAAATTTCGTTAGTTTTGATTCAATTTGAAAATACTAAACCACGAATCATGAAACAAATTTCGAATATCTTTTTAATGGCTGCAATATCTTTTATGATTTCCTGCGGGCCCAAAACAATTAACAGCGAATGGCAAACCATTTTTAATGGCGAAAACCTCGACGGCTGGAAAAAAGCGGGCGAAAATCCTGAAAGTATTACCGTTGAAGATGGCACAATTAAATGTAATGGCGAACGAAGCCACCTCTTTTATGACGGTAATTTTAAAAACTTCGAATTAGAAACGGAAATAAAAGCGCTGGAGCATTCAAATTCAGGCATTTTTATTCATACCAAATACCAGAAAGAAGGCTGGCCGGAAGCGGGTTACGAAATTCAAATCAATAATTCGTACAGGGGCTCGGAAAATTATATTGAACGCAAAAAAACAGCGAGTATTTACAGTATCCGAAATATTTATTATCCGTTGGTAAACGATAATGAATGGTTTAAAATGCGGATCAAGGTAGTTGAAAACCTTATCGAAGTATTTGTAAACGATGTTAAGGTGAACGAATACATTCAACCCGAAAATCCCTGGCGCTGGAAAGGTGGGGAAAGTTTAAAATTGGGGAAAGGAACTTTTGCTTTGCAGGCCCACGACCCAAAAAGCGCCGTTTATTTCAGGAATATAAAAGTGAAGGAACTACCTGAAGGGGCCAAATCGGCAATATTCGACGAAAACTGGGACGCGACGGTAACCAAATTAATGCAACCCGGTTTTCCATTGGTCGATTTTCATGTTCATTTGAAAGGGACTTTGACCATTGACAGTGTAATTCTAAACTCACAAAAACTGGGAATAAATTATGGCGTTGCCCCCAATTGCGGATTGCACTTTCCGGTTACCAACGACTCGTCGCTTTATGCATACATGGATGTTGTAAAAGGAAGTCCTACTTTTAAAGGGATGCAGGCCGAAGGCCGCGAATGGATTACCCTGTTTTCGCCCGAAGCCATCGCAAAATTCGATTATGTTTTTACTGATGCAATGACATTTACCGACTCAAAAGGACGGCGCAACCGGATTTGGATCCCCGAAGAAGTTTGGGTTGACGATAAACAACAATTTATGGACGATCTGGTTGGAAAAATTGAAGCCATTTTTTCTCAGGAACCGGTTGATATTTATGTAAACCCTACCGTTTTACCGGCCCAATTAATGGAAGAATACGATGTTTTGTGGACAAAAGAAAGAATGGAAAGGGTAGTGAAAGCGCTGGCCGAAAACAACATTGCCCTCGAAATAAATGCGCGGTACAAACTCCCGAAAGCCGAAATGATTAAAATGGCAAAAGAAGCAGGCGTTAAATTTTCGTTTGGCACCAACAATACCGGAAACGATCTGGGCAACCTCGAATATTGCATTCAAATGATCGGGGAGTGCAAACTCACTTCAAACGATATGTTCGAAATTAAACCCGACAGTTTAAAGCCGGTAAAAGTAAAAGGATTGCCGGCAAAAATTACGGGATAGAAAATTATATTCATCATTTCAATAATCTCTTTTTATCAATACCACACCTGATTATTTCCAAAACTTCATCGTCAGTAAACGAAGACAGGTTAATCGTGATGTCAAACAGTTCCTCGGTCATAGTTCTTGGGCGAATTGAATCACGAAATGCCTGCCGTTCCTTTTCTACTTTATTGATAAATTCAATGGCTTTAATTCTGCTTAACTGGTTGTTTTCCATAATGTTTTTAACCCGGTAATCCAATGGGGCCACCAAACGTATATGCAGTGACTTTTCAATATCTTTTGTTATCATGTGACCGTCGCGGCCAACAATTACACAATAACCTTCGGTGGCAAATTTCAAAATTGTGTCGATAATGGTTTTTGATATTTTTCGCTCGCTCTTGAAATTCTTGTCGTTAAATGCCTTCAAAATTTCGGAGAAAGTAGATTTTTCCGACTGTTTCATCGTTTTACGTACTGCCTCTATATCCATATTTAATTCATTGGCGCTGGCAACTAAAATTTCTTTGCTTAAAACTTTCCAGTCGGTCTTTGGTTTATGCGAATTGAGTTTCCCCGCTAACAATTTTGCAAGCTTAAGGCCGTTGCAGCCTACCTCGCGCGAGATAGTAATTACCGGTCCCGGAGATTTGGAGAATCTTTGAATCGACTCTTTCTCTTCTAAATAGCGTTTGTTCAAATAATTAATCAATGTTTTGCTCATGGCCCGCACTTTTTTTACAATTATACGTGAAAACTATATTTTACGTTATGTTTTATGACATTAGATATTTTTAAACATCTTCTTTTTTGATGAACAAGTTTAATGGTATATTCGTGATTTAACAGTTACAAAATTAAATATTGCATTTATGTTTGAAAAAAGCACCTACATCAAACGAAGAAAAGCCTTGAAATTAAAAGGATTAAAAGGAATTGGCCTCTTTTTGGGAAATGGCGGTTCGCCCATGAATTACTATGATAACACTTTTCATTTCAGGCAGGACAGTTCGTTTCTATATTTTTTTGGGCTCGATTTTCAGTACCTGGCAGGCATCATTGATTTTGAAAGTGGGGAAGACTTTCTTTTTGGCGACGATGTTGATATTGCAGATATTATTTGGATGGGGCCACAAATCCCATTAAAAGAAAATGCTGCAAGGGTGGGAATTGAAAACAGCGCCGGTTATTCAAAACTGTTTGAATTTATTGCCGATGCTTTAAATAAGGGGCGAAAAATCCATTTTTTACCTCCTTATCGGGGCGAAAATAAAATTCTGCTCGAAAAATTGCTCGGGATTTCGGTACACCTGATGAAGGAAAATGCATCATTAGAGTTGATTAAAACGGTAATTGAAATTCGTTCGATTAAAGGGCCTGAAGAGATTAGCGAAATAGAAAAAGCATGTGCTATTGGTTACCAAATGCACGTCACTGCAATGAGAATGGCAAAACCAGGGGTTTGGGAGCAAAAAATTGCAGGGACTATTGAAGGGATTGCTTTGGCTGGCGGAGGAATGACTTCGTTTCCAATAATCCTGTCGCAAAATGGTGAAACATTGCACAACCACAACCATTCTCAAATTTTAAAGGAAGGTAGGCTGATGATTACCGACGCTGGTGCCGAATCGTTGCTGCATTATGCCTCCGATTTTACCCGAACTGTGCCAGTTGGTGGTAAGTTCACACAAAAACAACGCGAAATTTATGAAATTGTTCTTGCCGCAAACAATTACGGAACTTCGATAACCAAACCGGGGGTCACCTATTTATCAGTGCATTTGGCTGTTGCTGAAGTTATTGCATCGGGATTAAAACAACTGGGGTTAATGAAGGGTGATGTAAAAGAAGCCGTCAGAAATGGTGCCCATGCCATGTTTTTCCCACACGGACTTGGCCACATGATGGGATTGGATGTGCATGACATGGAAGATTTAGGACAAATTTATGTTGGTTATGACGAAGAAACCCGTCCGGTCGATCAGTTTGGGACTGCCTACCTGCGACTTGGAAAAAAGCTTCAACCTGGATTTGTAATTACCAACGAGCCAGGCATTTATTTTATTCCTGCTTTAATCGACAAATGGAAAAACGAAAAAATCAATACCGGTTTTATCAATTTCGATAAGGTAAACGAATACCGCAATTTTGGTGGAATACGGTTGGAAGATGATATTTTGGTTACTGAAACCGGAAGTAAAATAATTGGTGAAAGAGTTCCGGTAAACCCCGGTGAAATTGAAGAAATTGTAAAAGGATAGATGAGAAAGAGAGGAGTTTTACCCCTCTTTCTTTTTTATAATCCGATGATAAAAATAATCCAGCTCTGCAAAAATTTCATCCCTGATATCCGAACACTTTTCTTTCAATTCCTTCCTGTCCTTAAAATGTTGATAAGGATTCTGAAAACCCAGGTGCATTTTTCGTTTGTATTTAATCTGAGGTGGGATTTTTAAGTTTTCATTAGTTCCGTCGCCAACAGTAATTAAATAGTCAAATTCAATTTGTTCGAATTTCAAATAATGTTGCGGCACCGAAGGAATTAGCTTAATCCCCATCTCGGCCAAAACTTCAATAGCCACCGGACTAATATGATCTACCGGAACAATTCCTGCAGAATAAATCTCCAGTTCCTTGTCAAAACTCCGTAAAATAGCCTCCGCCATTTGACTCCTGCACGAGTTTTGGTTGCTCAAAAAGAAAATCTTCATACCATTGGTCATCTGTTTTAATGATTTTGATTCTAATATTGGTTTTTTTAAGACTGTTAAATTAAATAAACTGAAGATAAATAAAAACAACAAATGTTACTATTTACGTTGTAGATGAATAAGTTATAAGTGTTATTCAACATCATTTTGAAACATATTTACCAATATTGCATTTCCTGTCATATTTTACACTAAAAACTTTGAGTATTAGGGCGTAATATATATTTTCGTAGCGGCAAAATTTACGCACACCATAAGTTATGGTATAATAATTATTTATAATGAAATCTAAAGATCTAAAAAACTCGAATGAGTTAGAAAAAACCGAAAATCCCGAACTTGAAAATTCTGAACAAACCATTGATTCCGACATTCAGGAACCAGTTGATTCGGCTGATGAAATTACAGGAGAAAAAATTGAGGAAGTGGGGATTGACGGACCGGTGGCAGAAAAAGTTTCTGAAAAAAAGAAACCAGTTAAGGAAAAAGGTTTAAAGCAGCCGGAGAAAACAAAAAAAGTCAAAAAAGTTGAACCGGAACTTGAAATTGCTGAAGAGAAAATCGAATTGGTTGAAGTTGAGGAACCGGTTTCAAAGCCAGTAGAAGATGAAAAGGCAGTAGAAACAGTTGTTGAACAAGAAACACCTGCAGCAACCCCGAAGAACAAAGTAAAAAAAGCAATCAGGGTTGAAATTGAGGAAGTAATTAAAGCTGAAAGCAATCATTCGTTAGAAGAAGGTTCGCATTTAGTTAATAGAAAAAATAAAATTGATTATACAAAATATACCCAGATTGAACTGGTAAATGCCTTGCGCGATTTATTGGACAATGCTGAAGATGTTGACATAAAAGGTGAAATAGAAGTAATTAAATCAGTTTTCTATAAACACCGCAACGAGAATATAGAGCAGGCCCGCGCTGCGTTTGTTGAAACCGGTGGAATAGAAGATGAATTTGTGCCCGAAGAAGATCCTTATGAAAATGATATCAGGGAACAATTAAAAAAATACGGGCAGTTCCGCAAAGATCATAACCGGCAACTTGATTCAGAAAAAGAGGATAATCTGAAAAGAAAATTTGAGATTATCGAAAAAATAAAAGGCCTCATTAACAACGAAGAATCGATAAACAGAACATTCGGCGAATTTAGGGATTTGCAGCGCGAATGGCGCGAAATCGGCCTTGTTCCGCAGGCCAAAATGAAAAATTTGTGGGATACTTATCATTTTCATGTCGAGAATTTTTACGACTATATTAAAATCAACCGCGAACTGCGCGATCTCGATTTAAAAAAGAATCTCGAAATTAAAATAAAAATATGCGAAAGCGCTGAGGAATTATTGGTTGAACCATCGATTTTAAAAGCGTTTAACACGCTTCAGAAATACCACGAACAATGGCGCGAAATTGGCCCTGTGCCGCGCGATAACAAGGATGATGTTTGGGAAAGGTTTAAACAGATTACTTCAATAATCAATAAAAAGCATCAGGAGTTTTTTGAATCTAAAAAGAATGACCAAAGGAAAAATTACGATGCAAAAATAGCTTTGTGCGAAAAAGTAGAGGAAATCTGCAATTCGGAAATAGCCAGTTATAAAGATTGGGACAATAAATCGAAAGAACTGGTTGAGCTTCAAAAAATATGGAGGACAATAGGCTTTGCCCCTAAAAAAGACAATAATAAAATTTACGATCGGTTTAGAACCGCATGCGATACTTTTTTCAATAAAAAACGTGAGTTTTATTCCAAAAACAAGGAAGAACAACAAAACAACCTGCAGCAAAAAATCGATTTATGTCTTCAGGCCGAGGCATTAAGAGAAAATAAAGACTGGAAAAAAGCTACCCAGGATTTTATTAATATCCAGAAAAAATGGAAAGAAGTAGGGCCAATTCCACGTAAACATTCCGATATTATTTGGAAACGTTTCAGGGCTGCCTGCGATTTTTTCTTCGATAAAAAATCGGAACATTTTTCAGATGTTGACACTGAGCAAATCGATAACCTTAAACTTAAAGAAGATTTAATTGCCGAGTTGGAGAATTTTAAATCGACCGGCGATGTAAATGAAAACCTGAAAATACTTAAAGATATTCAACGTCGCTGGACAGAAATCGGGCATGTGCCTTTTAAAAAGAAAGATGCTGTCCAGGTTAAATTCAGGGAAGAGATAGGTAAACTTTTCGACCAGTTGAGCATCAATGAGGACAAGCGAAATATGCTTAAATTCAAAACCAAAATGTCGTCGTTCTCCGAATCATCGCGCGGACAAAGCAAAATGCGAATGGAACGCGAAAAATATATGATCAAACTGAAACAACTCGAAAACGATTTGGTATTGCTTGATAATAACATAGGATTTTTTGCAAAATCGAAAAATGCCGACGCGTTAATTGAAGATGTTAAAAGGAAAATTGAAGCTACCCGGCAATCAATTTTATCACTAAAAGAGAAAATAAGGGTAATCGACGAGATGGAAGATTAAATATATTTTAACTATTCAGTCATAAAAATTTATTCAATAGTACATAATTGCCACAGATTCACAGATTTAATTCATCTTTTCAACTGCTTTAAGGTGGTTGAAAAGCCAATTTTTTCGAATTTGTAAGAATGTATTTAGTTAACAATCTGTGAATCTGTGGCATAAATAGAGTGTTCTTATTCAATTTCAAAACTGTTCCAGGTTTCAAACTGCCATATCTCCAAAACCTGCGAAACTTGTATTTCATAAGGCAAATAATTCCGGTTCGATGAAACCAGTAAAAAAGCCCCGCTATTTAACCGATTGTAAACCAGCTTAAAAACTATGCCTTCATTTTTGGTTACAACAACGCAGGCTTTGCCATTTTTAATAAGTTCCCAGTTTTCGACATACGAACAAGTCACCCACGAATTCTCGGGAATTGGCAACATCGAATCTCCTTTAATCTGAAAAGTACGGTAGGTTTTATTTTCAGGCAAAAAAGGCAATTTGAATCTGGGAAGCGAAGCGATAAAATCCAGATCGCCGTAACTGTTTGTATATCCGGCCTGTGCTTTTACCGGCACCATTTCAATGTTTTCTTTTCCTTTATTGTCAACCGTAATTGTGAGCAACCGTAATTTACTTCCTGTAACATCAACATCAAAACCTTTTTCAATTTGCGAAAGTTGAAACCCGGAAAGTACATTGAGCTTGTATTTAATCAAGGCATCGAGCGAAACATTGAAATATTCCGAAATTTTTATCAAAGTTCGAAAAGGTGGTTGCACGTTTTTTTCGTAACCCGAAAGTGTTGTTCGTGTAATTTCAAGTTCGGCAGCCAAATCGGTTTGAGATTTATTACGCCTGATTCTTAAAAATCTTAAATTCTCAGCAAAGTTCATAATTTGAATTTTTTCTTTTCTCAATACTCAATACTCAATACTAAAAATCTTATTATCTGTTAGTACAAATATAAAATATTTTGACTATATTATTGACAAATTATTGACGATATTATTGTCATTTTATGAACAGGCATATTGTACATCTCGATTTAGACACTTTTTTTGTTTCGTGCGAAAGGTTGTTAGATAGAAGGTTAAAGCAACTTCCTGTATTAATTGGCGGAACCGGAGATAGGGGAGTGGTGGCATCGTGCAGTTACGAAACCCGGCAATTTGGTGTTCATTCGGGAATGCCAATGAAAATGGCCAGGATTTTATGTCCGCAGGCAGTTGTAATTCGCGGAAACAGCGGCGTTTACTCTAAATTTTCTGATATGGTTACCGATATTATCAAAGAGAAATCGCCGCTTTTTGAGAAATCATCAATCGACGAATTTTATGTCGATGTTACAGGGATGGATCATTTTTTTGGTTGTTTGGATTGGGCCAAAGAGTTACGCGAAAAAATAATAAAAGAAACTATGTTGCCCATTTCGTTCGGGCTTTCAATTAACAAAGGGGTATTTTGATTTCGATGGCCGAAAACCTGGCTTTTCAACTTCGCAACGGAAATAAGCTAACTGCATGTGTTTCAATCAAAATCAGGTATTCCGATTTTCAAACTTACAGCAAACAACGGATAATTCCGTACACTTCGCTCGACCAGACTTTGATACAAACCACCCTTGAACTTTTCGAAACACTTTATCAGCGAAGAATTTTAATCCGGTTAATTGGGGTCAGGTTTAGTCATTTGGTTGGAGGAACCTACCAAATGCGGCTTTTCGAAGATTCTGAAAAATTGATAAAACTTTACCAGTCAATGGATTATGTGCGTAAACGGTTTGGCGATCAGGCTGTGAAACGGGCTGTTACTTTAGGAGTAAAAAGCATTGGAGGCGGTCATAATCCGTTTAACGGCCAGCCACCTGTAATTCCAGCACACCGGAGAGTTTGAGGAAATGCGTGAATGCGTGAATGAAAGAATGCTTGAATGAAAGAATTGAAAAATGTAAGAAAATATAAATATGAGAATGAATGAATGAATGAATGAAAAAATATAAGAATACAGGAATACAAGAATAAAAGAACAGAAGAATGGAAGAGTACATGATTAACAATAAATATAATAACATTTATTCATTTACCCTTAAAGTATTTAGGCATTCATGCATTCACGCATTTCGAAGATCTGTCGGTAAAGGGTTATACAAATGTTGCATTAACAGATATCAACAATACTTCGGCAAGCATCGACTTTGTAAGGCTGGCGGGACAATACAATATCAGACCTGTTTTGGGAATCGATTTCAGAAACGGGATTCAGCAAAAATACATCGGACTGGCCAAAAATACCGAAGGTTATAAAGCTCTTAACGAACATCATACAAATTACCAGCAAAACAAAATCAAAAAATGTTTTACACAGTCGCACGAAGACGATATTAAACTTTTGAGAAATAAGTGCAAAAAAGGATTAAAATACAGGTATGGAAAACCATCGAAATGTTGGCCGCGGAAGTGGCGCTAACAGCATGGTTGCCTATCTTTTACGAATTACCAATGTCGATCCGATTGAACTCGACCTTTATTTCGAGCGGTTT
>CAMTWS010000150.1:0-34566 GCA_947085485.1 uncultured Prolixibacteraceae bacterium | reverse complement strand
GAGCATATTGGTAATTTTACCCATGGCCGAAATAACCACAACCATATTTCCCGACTGGTTGTTGATAATTTTTGCCACATTTTTTACCGCGGTTGCATCTTTCACCGATGCACCGCCAAATTTGTAAACCTTCATAACGTATTGTTTTAAAATTGCAGCAAAACTAAAACATTCTGGTCAATTGAATATGATAAATTATCAGCAAAGAGCCAAAAAATCGTTATTTTCGAAGTCCGTCAAAAAAATGAAAAGGATATGAATATTTCATCGAAAGTAAAACTGAATAACGGCGTTGAAATGCCATGGTTTGGGCTGGGAGTATTTCTCGCGAAAGAAGGGGCAGAAGTAGAAAATGCGGTAAAAACAGCCCTTGCAAACGGGTACATCAGCATCGATACCGCCGCCATTTATCATAATGAAAGGGGAGTTGGAAAAGCCATAAAAGAGAGCGGGGTTCTGCGCGAAAATATTTTTCTGACATCGAAAGTCTGGAACACGCAGCAGGGCTACAATACAACGCTGGCTGCCTTCGAACAAAGCCTTGAAAAACTGCAGACCGATTATCTCGATTTGTACCTGATTCACTGGCCAAAGGGAAAACGCTCGGTTGAAAGCTGGAAAGCGCTGGAAGAAATTTACTAAAAAGGCAAAGTAAAGGCAATTGGGATAAGTAATTTTCTTGTACATCACCTCGACGAATTTTTGCCCGAATGTAGAATTACTCCGGCAGTCAACCAGGTTGAATTTCATCCCGAACTTCTTCAACCCGAACTGCACGACTATTGCCAAAAACGCGGAATTCAACTGGAAGCCTGGAGCCCGATTATGAAAGGGCAGGTAAACAATATTCATGTTATGCAGGAGCTGGCTGCAAAATACGGGAAGAACCCGGTTCAGATTGTGCTTCGCTGGGACATTCAAAAAGGTGTGGTTACCATTCCAAAATCGGTAACTCCCGAACGGATTATTTCGAATGCCGATATTTTCGATTTTGAACTGAGCGCCGAAGATATGGCCAAAATCGACAGGCTCGATAAAAATGCCAGAATTGGCGGGCACCCTGATTTTATTACGTTTTAAAATACCCCGGCCTGATTTTTATGTTTTATTCAGATTTTAATGTGCCACGGAATAATTGATGAGTACAAACGGATTTTCAAGATGTTTGAGGAGAATCTGAAAAAGTGAGCAGTCCTTTAATCGCAATAGCGATATTACCAATAATCTAACATTAATCCTGGCTGGAAATTTCCTGGCAAAGCCGTAATTCTGTTCAGGGCTCGTCCCCCTTTGACCGGAAACAAAATCGTTGAAGCACCTGCTTTTTTTCAAAGGGGGAACAAAAGGGGGATTATAAACTTGATATTTTCATTTCGTGTCTTGTAATTAAAGGGGGACTCGCTTCGATGTCACTTTCCATCCAACAAATTGGGCTTTAGCTAACTTCATCTTCTGTTAGATGATAGGATGAAGCTTCTTAAATTATTCTAAATCTCCTGAATCTGTGATGTTTAAATAATTTGCTACTTTAAAAGAAAAAAAATCAAAACTTTGGAGAAGCCAATTTGGCTTCTCCAATTCTGATAAAACATGCAGCCGCGCCACCTTTCAGAGGCCATTCATTACCGGAGTTTGGATCGGGAAAGCTGGGGAGTGCGATTATAGGAAGTATAATCTTGAAAATATGCATGTTCATCCGAGAATGAAGATATTTCCGCCTTTTGTATGGGAGGTTTGCTTTCTTGGTTTTGGCAGGAATTATTTATAATTCAGTAGTGTATTTTTTAAATTAAATTTTTAATCAACAAACAAAAAAAAGATATTGCAACACTTTACAGTGGTGATTTTGCTTCTTTTGGACAAAACAATTGTAACGCTAAACTTTCTGAATTAAGGGTGGCAGAATAAAAAAACGATGTTAAAAACATTCTATTTCACTCCAGTTTTAACAAAATCGGTGAATTGTATATGAATTCACAAATTATTTTTTGAACAAATTTTGTCCCCACAAAATTCATTAAAATCCACCTGGTCCATTCCCCCGTTGGCGCGAATTAACAATCCGTCCCAATACTAAACAACGAATCACCAGTCCATAAAAACAGGTATCTGGTTTTGGTTCCTTTCAATTTTTCAACTTTTCCAAAGTTTTAAACTTTGGAAAAGATCACCGGCAACAAGTGTAACGATGTTGGCTAAGACGTAAATATTCAGTACTTTTAAACCAAATTCAAAAAACCAACTTATGGCAACAAAAGAAAAATACCCGATTTCGCGCAGAAACTTCATTAAAGTTACGGCTGCCACCACCGCCGCAGTATCAACAATGTCGATCGGTAGTTGCAATGTTGAGAAAGTTCCCGCGCCAATGAAACGCAAGTTTGGAAACCTGGGCTTCGATGTAACCACCATCGCTTTGGGTGGCCAGGCTTCCATACAATGGACTCCCGAGGATGTTGATCCCGTGCCAATTATTTTAAAGGCTTTTAAACTGGGCATCAACTATTACGATACTTCGAATTTGTATGCAAAAAGCCAGGTGCATTTTCATGAAGCTTTTAAACAGTTGAATTTGATTCCCGGCGAAGCTGGTTACGATGAAAAATTACGGGAATCGATTTGGTTAACAAGTAAAACCGCAATGCGCTGGGGAAAACCGGGCTGGCCCGAAAGAGAAGGTGTGGTAAACTGGTCGAATGGCGAAAACGTGAAATGTGCCATTGACGACGTAAAACGGTCGCTTGCCCAGATTTTTGGCGATGGAGAGGGCAACTATCCTGAAGGATCGTATTTGAATATGGTATTGATCCATACTTTACACAATACCAGTGAAGTTGATGTTGTGTATGAAGGGCTTGAAACTCCGCTTGATCCAAACGGAAATTTTGGCGCGCTGGTAGCTTTGCGCGATTTGCGCGATGGAACAAACCTGACCGGGATGAACCCGAAAAACGAAAAACTCATCCGCCACATCGGTTTCTCGGGCCATGCCAACCCACCGGCAATGATCGACATGATCCAGCGCGACGAATATGGTATTTTGGAAGGGATGCTGGTTTCAATCAATGCCAACGATAAAACCAAATACAACATGCAGCACAATGTGATTCCGGTAGCTGAAGCAAAAGGTTTGGGAATTATAGGCATGAAAGTTTTTGCCGATGCAGCCATTTACCACAAAGAACCCCGGTGGTCGCAAACACCTGCCGATGTTTTCAGAAAAGTGGGAACGCCGGAATTGCCCAGCCGCCCGTTAATAGAATATTCGCTGACCACCCCGGGCGTTCATACCCTGATTATTGGAATTGGCCAAATCGATGACGATCCGATGAAATGCCAGCTAATTCAGAATTTTTATGCAGCCCAGATTGAACCTGACGGAATGCCGGCTGACGAACGGTCAAAAATTGAAGAACATGCGGCAAAAATGAAAGCTGGTTCCAATTATTTTCAAATTGAAAAGGTGGGTTTGACATCTCCGGGAAATGTATTGCTGTCAGGAAACAAAATAACCTGGAATACAGCTTTTGCAGGAGATTTCCCGGTTTCGCACTATGAAATTATGATTGCCGGGCAATTGGCCGGAAAAGTGGAACACAAACCACAGGTATTAAAAAGCCAGCCATTTATGTATGAAACAGATAAACCAATTGCCGGTATTGCTGTTGTGGCTGTTGATAAAGCAGGAAATCGCGCAGAAGCGGTATTGGCGTAATTTTTAAACTCTTTCTTTTAAAGAAATCAACAAAATGGCAGACAGGTTATCCGATCCTATCGGTAGATTGATGGGACTTCGTTACAAATCGCACCCCTGGCACGGCGTTTTTATTGGCAAAGATGCCCCGCAGTAACTTACAGCTTTTATTGAAGTGGTTTCAACCGATACGGTAAAATACGAGATTGACAAGGAAAGCGGTTACCTCAGGGTTGACCGGCCGCAGAAATTCTCCGATGTAATACCAGCATTGTATGGTTTTATTCCGCAAACATATTGCGGCGATGGCGTAGGAAATTTATGCAACGAAAAAACCGGCAGAAAAGATATTAAAGGAGATGGCGACCCCATCGATATTTGTGTTTTAACCGAGAAAACACTTGCACACGGCGACTTGCTGGTAAATGCACGGCCGATTGGCGGGTTCAGGATGATTGACGGCAACCAGGCCGACGATAAAATTATTGCCGTGTTACGGAATGACACAGTTTACGGTCATTTTAAAAATATTACCGAAGTACCTAAAATTGTAATTCAGCGGCTCGAACATTATTTTCTTACATACAAAGATATGCCCGGAGAAGACCGTTACACCGAAATTCCGACCACTTACGAAGCTGAAGAAGCATACGAAGTAATAAAACGTTCGATGGAGGATTACAACCAGAAATTTGATAATCTGGGTAAATTGCTTTCCTGAAATTTTGTAGTAAAAAATAGAACTCCGGCACAGCCACAAATTCGGTTTTTCAAACATTTATAACAACAGTTTACATTTGTTTCCGCTATTACATTCGGTTTATTATTTCTGATTTCAACCATTTAAAAGCTTCGTTTTGATTATAAGCAACGCCGGTTCTTATTAAAGCTTCCATATCTCCACTAAATTCAAAGCTTTTTTCTTTTTCTTCAATATTCAATAAAAATTCTTTTTTGCCTGGTGCCCTTTTCCCGGTTCCAAAGGTTATGTACTCTTTAAAACAGGTGATTATTTGGTTGTAATCGAGGTTTAAATTAAGTCTGGAATAATTCAAATCAAACAGGTCTCTTCCTTTACTGCGTTGATACAACGCCCTAAGTTTAGTTCCCAGCAGTTCGTTTAGGTTATACGTTTTAATATTCGCTTTGCCGGAAAACCATTCGCTATCCACCTCAAAAGGAAAACCGACCCAACCCATTACATTGAGATGCTCTTTGCAGTTAATTTCCAACTTGAGCCGCATCCGTATTTCTTCGTATTCCGAAGTAAACCGGTATAAAACTTTCGCTCCGTGCCCTCTAACCTGAGTTGTCCTTTCTTCTTCAAAAAATGTGACGACTTCGTCAATTCGTTGCAAAATTGGTTTTACCGGAACTGGTTTTATTTGCACCAAATCAATATCCTCCGAATATCTGGCAGCAGGGTTGAGATATAATTTATGCAATGCCGTTCCTCCTCTGAATGCCAGGTTTTCCCTTAAATATTCATCAGAAAAAATTTCAACCAAAGCCCTTGAAATGATTAAATCCTGTTCAACCTGAGCAAACTCTTTCCACGGGGCGTGTTGCTGCCATTTTGCTATGAAGGGTCTTGGTATCAAATATCATTTTCCAATTTTACGTTCACAACTACCTTCCATCTATTATCAACTGCTCCTGGCTTTTCATTCGATTTTGGACTTAATAAAACAGGGAAAAACTTTGTTGCGTTTAAATGATTGTATATTATATCCTGATAATCGTCACAAATCCCGAATTCCTCTAACAAAAAGCCAAATCTTTGCAATGTACTTTTATGTGGATACCAGGTTAAAAATTCAACCAAATCCTGCCTTTCGATTTCTTCCGATAACTCTTCAATTATTGCAAGCATTCGGTTTATTCCCCCCAACTTTGTCTGGTACTGAATCAAATCAGCAATTGTTAATACCGGACTGGAGACTTGAAAAAATCCTGCATCTGATTTTTTCTTTTGTATGTTTTTTTCAGGCCAGTTACTTGATGTAAAAAACCTAATATCAATTGTATTTTTCAATATGTCGTTAAGTTTTGACTTTTCGGTGATGATATAATCTCTATGAACCTGCTGATGACCGGCTCCGTGAAACCTGGCAGCAGAAAACAGCGCCAAGTAATATTTCCTGTTCAGGTGTTTAAAAAGTTTGTCGCAATAAAGCTGAATTGGTAATTTTTGTGCCGAGGAATATCTTGGGGTTATAATCTGATAAAATCCTTTTCGCAGGTTTACAATCTCTTTTTTAGCAACTAACCGTGAAAGTTCGCTTTTTATTGAAATCTCAGTTTTATTTGTATTGCAAATTAATTCGTCAAAGGAAAAAGAGTATTCCTCGTAGGATAAAAGCTGTTTTATGTAATTGGCAACTGTCACATTTAGTAAATATTCGATAAAAATAGCAATTAAGAATGATATACTCGAATTATTACTAATGATTTATTTGCGTTCCAAATTAAGATACGAATACTCAAACCCATTCTTTTCATCATAAAAATCTTCGCGCGAAATTTCGTTCCACTCGGAATAAATGACTTCCGGAAAATAAACATCGGCATCAAATGGTTGATGCACCACAGTTAAATAAAGCCTTTCTGCCAAGGGGAAAAACTGCCGGTAAATCATTCCGCCACCAATAATAAAGGCTTCGGCTTCATCTTTTACTTTTTCAATGGCTTCATCGATTGAAAAAACAATTTCGCAGCCCGGAAAAACATCATCAGGTTTATCGGTAACAACAATGTGGCGACGGTTCGGCAGCGGCCATTTGGGCAGCGACAGCAAAGTGTTCCGGCCCATAATGATTGTTTTGCCGGTTGTAATTTCCTTAAAATGTTTCAAATCGTTGGGCAGATGAAAAAGCAGGTCGTTGTTTTTACCGATTGCGAAGTTTTCGGCAATGGCAACTATTATTGAGATGTTTTTGTGTATCATTAAAGCTCAGTTTACTAACCAAAAGTTAGAGTTACACTTTTACCAAAACCTATTTCAACCAGGCGATACAAAGTGGACAGTTGAATATCGCTGTGACCGTTCTCTATCCGGGAAATAAAGCTTTTTCGTGTCCCTGTTTTTTGGGCAAGTTCTTCCTGTGTCATTTTGGCTTCCTTTCGTGCTTCCCTGAGCATTTCGCCAATGGCAAACGATTTTGCCTTTATTTCAAATTCCGTACGTTTTTCGGAGCCAATCTTCCCGTATCTTTTGTCGAGGTGTTCTTCAAATGTTACAATATCTTTCATAATTTGTTCCCTTTATTTTTGTTTTCGAAATACTGGTTTTTAATACTTTGCGCTTTTTCAATCTCCTTTCCGGGAGTTTTTTGTGTTTCCTTTTGAAATCCATTAAAAAGAACTACCAAATTTCCATTGTCAAAACAGCAGAAAATTCTGTAAATGTTGCTTTCAAGTTCAATCCTGATTTCATATAAACCGTCAGACCCTGATATTTGCTGAAAAAATTTTGCAGGAATTCGTTCGGCTACAGTAACAAGATAAAGTACATAATCAATTTTGTCTTTTACCTTTTCGGATTGTGTATCGAAGAATTCCCAAAAATAATTTCTGAAATAAATCAGATGCCTTCTTTTTTCCATGCGCCAAAGTTAACGAATAATGGAACAAAACCAATTTTTGGATTTAAAATTATTCTGTAAACAGGTAGTTGTATCAAACCGCTACATCCCCCTTAATATGCGGGTGCGACTGGTAACCAACCAATTCGAAATCATCAAATTTAAAATCAAAAATACTTTTCACTGCCGGGTTGATTTTCATCGTTGGCAGCGGAAAAGGTTCGCGGGTGAGTTGCAGTTTTACCTGATCAATGTGGTTGGAGTAAATATGAACATCGCCAAATGTGTGTACAAAATCGCCGGGTTGCAGGCCGGTAACCTGCGCCATCATTAAAGTTAATAAAGAGTACGAAGCGATATTAAACGGCACACCCAGAAAAACATCGGCGCTGCGCTGGTACAACTGGCACGAGAGTTTTCCGTCGGCCACATAAAACTGGAAAAGGACGTGGCAGGGCGGGAGGTTCATTTTGCCCAACTCGCCCACATTCCATGCGCTAACGATGTGGCGCCGCGAGTCGGGTTTATTTTTTATTGAATCGATAACATTGCTGATTTGGTCGATATGGCGACCATCGGGAGTCGGCCAGCTGCGCCACTGGTAGCCGTAAATGTGGCCGAGGTTGCCGTTTTCATCGGCCCACTCGTTCCAGATGCGAACCCCGTTATCGGTAAGGTATTTAATATTGGTATCGCCGGCCAAAAACCACAGCAATTCGTGAATTATCGATTTCAGGTGCAATTTTTTGGTGGTTACCACTGGAAATCCTTCGCTTAAATCAAAGCGCATCTGGTGCCCGAAACGGCTAATTGTGCCTGTTCCGGTGCGGTCGGGTTTTTCTGTGCCTTCTTTTAAAATGGTTTCCAGAAGATGTAAATACTGTTTCATTTCATTTCAGTTTGCTGCAAAAATAGTTTTTTGAGAATGATAGCATTGTTTTTCGGGTATTTAAATATTCACAAAACACACCATGTTATCAAACATAATCTTAAGGCAGTAGAATATAGGCAATCCATTTTTATTTTTTAAAAATGTAGTAACTTGCAACCGAATTTAACAGTTTCTGATCATAAATTTTCAATAGTATATAAGAACTCCAAAATTTATAATTGTTAATGTTAATGTGAATTGAAATCAGTTAATAATAAAGTAGTATGAAAGTATTAGTTTTAAAAATCGCCAAGGTTATGTTCGTAGTAATAATTCTTTTATTAGAGTTAACAATTGACGCATTTTCGCAGGAAAAGAAGCATGAAATTGCTGTAGGTGCATTGTCAATGGATCAATTCGTTGTCAGGTATAAATTTGGGAACGAAAATAGGATGTTTCGCATCAACTCTACTTCATTCAGGTTAAGCAATTCAAGTAATTCGGATTTTGAAACTAACGATACTGAATTGGCTTTTGGGCTTGGCTTAGGTATTGAATATCCAAAAATGGTTAACGATAAGTTGGCACTGCTTTATGGTTTTTCTGTCAGCAGCTATTTTGCTAATATTACTGATGCCGATAATCAGCAATATTCCTTTGGTGGCGGGGTAATATTGGGTTCAGCCTATTATTTTAATGATGTATTAAAACTCGGTGTAGAGATTCATCCCGGAATTTATTACAACAATTCAAAAACTGCCGGTACAACTACTGAGAAAATAGGTTTTGGTGCCGAAAACGGATGGGCAGAAATAAATCTTGGTTTTATGTTTTAACTTTTTAGAAGAAAAACCTTTCGGAAAGCGTAAGCTGGAACTTTTGTTTCTCAAACTTTAATCCGGTTTTATTTTTGCCCCGCATTTTTTGCAAAATACAGCATCGTCATCATGTTTGTCGAACAAACACTTCGGACAAACCTGCGTATTTTTTGGAACTGAAGCTGAAGGGTTCATCATCTCCGCGGTAATAATTCCGGTAGGGACTGCTATTATTGCATAACCCATAATCATAACCAAACTTGCAATAAATTGTCCGATTGGAGTTTGCGGGCTGATATCGCCATAACCAACCGTGGTTAAAGTTACAATTGCCCAGTAAATGCTTGTTGGGATACTGGTAAATCCGCTTTTTTCACCTTCAATCAGGTACATTATAGTTCCCATGATAACAACAAAAATCAACAAAAAAGAGATAAAAACTGATATTTTTTCGCGGCTTGCCCACATTGCCTTCATCAGAAATCTGCCGGCCAGTGTGTAACGGGTAAGTTTTAAAATCCTGAAAACACGTAAAAGCCGAAGAATACGGATGACGATAAGACTTTGAGAACCAATAATTAATAAGCTCAGGTAGGTTGGGATTACCGAAAGGAAATCGACAATTCCGTAAAAACTAAAAATATATCGAAAAGGTTTTTTTACGATGATGATACGAAGAACATATTCCAACGAAAAAATTACTGTTATTATCCACTCCAGTACTTTTAAAATGTAGTTATATTTGTCGCTCACAGCACGGACACTTTCAAGCATAACCAGAACAACACTAATCAAAATAACGAAAAGCAATACTATATCAAAGAGTTTTCCTGCAGGTGTGTCAGCTTCAAAAATGATTTCGTAAAGTTTTTCTTTGAATTTGTTCATAAGTAAGATTTGGACGGATAAATATAGAAACAAAAAAAGCTTTTCGCCAATCGACAAATTTTTTTTTTACCAGGGTTTGTAAATCTTCAAAAATAAAGAATGTCCTATATCGACAGGTTTTATACAAGTACAGTTTCAACCTCCTGAAAGGGCAAATTAAAAGCATCGGCCACTCCTTTGTAAACCACTTTTCCTTCAACAACATTCAACCCCTTGCGCAACGGAATGCTGTCGATACAGGCTTTTTTCCAACCTTTTTCGGCAATCTGAATTGCATATTGCAGTGTGGCATTGGTAAGTGCAATGGTTGATGTGCGGGGCACAGCGCCTGGCATATTGGCAACACAGTAGTGAATTACATCGTCGATAATAAAAACGGGTTCTGTATGTGTTGTTGCCGAAGTGGTTTCAAAACATCCGCCCTGGTCAACTGCAACGTCAACCAACACAGTTCCG
This sequence comes from uncultured Prolixibacteraceae bacterium, assembly GCA_947085485.1. Classification (GTDB taxonomy): domain Bacteria; phylum Bacteroidota; class Bacteroidia; order Bacteroidales; family Prolixibacteraceae; genus Draconibacterium. The sequence goes on along the minus strand of CAMTWS010000150.1, from coordinate 24,255 downwards.
GGGTGCATGGTTTTCAGCATGTCGCGTGTTACCAGATGAGGAGCTTTTGCGCCAGGAATTAACACTGCGCCAATAACTAAATCGTGGGTTCTCACCATTTCACGAATATTATATTCATTGCTCATTCTGGTTTTTACATTGGCAGGCATAATATCGTCGAGGTAGCGGAGACGTTTCAAAGAAACATCCATGATAGTAATATCGGCGCCTAATCCGGCAGCCATTTTTGCTGCTTCAGTTCCCACAATCCCACCGCCAATAATCAGCACTTTGGCTGGCATCACACCCGGAACACCGCCCAGTAAAACCCCTGAACCACCATAGGTTTTTTCGAGGTATTTTGCTCCTTCCTGAACCGACATCCTCCCGGCCACTTCGCTCATAGGAACCAGCAGCGGAAGTGAACCATCCTCAAGTTCAACCGTCTCGTAAGCCAGACAGATGGAGCCATTATTTATCATTTCCAATGTAAGTGTTTCTGATGATGCAAAATGAAAATAGGTGTAAAGAATTTGTCCCTTTTTAATCAGTTTATATTCCGGTTCAATGGGTTCTTTTACCTTGATAATCATTTCAGCAACTGAATAAATATCTTCAATGGCGGGCAACATAATGGCTCCGGCAGTAATGTAGTCTTCATCTCGAAAACCGCTGCCATGGCCACCGCCAGCCTGCACATACACTTCGTGCCCGTGTTTTACCAACTCGGCAGCGCCCGCAGGTGTAAGCGCAATTCGATTTTCGTTATTCTTAATTTCTTTTGGGACCCCAATAATCATTTCAGTAAATTTAAAATTATTTCCGACCGTCAAAAATAGGCAGGCAGTTATTATAAAAACATGATAAAAATTAAGTATCCGTTAGATTTAAGGTTGATAAACGTCAAGCTGGCAGGCTTGTTAAAATACTGGAAGTTAATTTTTTAATATTATTTCAAATTGAAAAAATTTAATATCTGTGAATTTCAATTTGATACTTGTATATTTGTTTTTTTATAAAAATATATTTAACAACATGCCATCAGTATCAGACAGGGGTAAATTAATGCCCGATTCGCCTATCCGCAAATTAGCCCCGTTGGCCGACAAAGCCAAAGAAATGGGGAGAAAAGTATATCATTTAAATATTGGCCAGCCCGATTTGCCAACGCCCCAGGTGGCGATGGATGCGATTAGAAATATCGACAGAACGATTCTTGAATATTCTCCCAGCGAGGGAATCCGTTCGCTGCGCGCGAAGCTGGTAGGTTATTACAAAAAGTTCGATATCAACGTAAGTATCGATAATATTATTATTACCACCGGCGGCAGCGAGGCGGTTACTTTTGCGTTTATGAGCTGTCTCGATCCCGGCGATGAAATTTTAGTGCCCGAACCGGCTTATGCCAATTATGAAGCTTTTGCGATTGCTGCCGGGGCAAAAATAAGGCCCCTGGTTTCGAAAATTGAAGATGGTTTTGCATTGCCGCCCGTTGAAGAATTTGAGAAACTGATTACCCCGAAAACCAAGGGTATTTTAATTTGCAACCCCAACAATCCGACCGGTTATTTATATACGCAGGAGGAGATGGACGCCATTCGCGACCTCGTGAAAAAATACGATCTATATCTTTTTTCTGATGAGGTTTATCGTGAGTTTTGTTATACCGGAGCACCCTATATTTCTGCATTTCACCTTGAGGGGATTGAACAAAATGTGGTGTTAATCGACTCATTCTCCAAAAGATACAGTGAATGTGGCTTGCGTATAGGTGCACTTATTACCAAGAATGCCGAAGTGCGCCGAAACGTAATGAAATTTTGCCAGGCGCGCCTAAGTCCTCCGCTTATTGGTCAAATTGCCGCCGAAGCATCCATTGATGCCGACCCGAAATACATGCTGAACAACTACAACGAATATGTAAACCGGCGCAAATTCCTGATTGACGGGTTAAACCGGATTAATGGTGTATATTCTCCAATTCCAATGGGAGCTTTTTATACGGTTGCAAAAATCCCGGTTGACGATGCCGATAAATTCTGTGCATGGCTTTTATCCGATTTTGAATACGAAAACCAAACCGTATTTATGGCGCCTGCATCAGGTTTTTATACCGACCCGAAAAACGGTATTGACCAGGTTCGAATCGCCTACGTGCTGAAAAAGGAAGATTTGGCCATTTGCCTGAAAATTCTGGAAGAAGCACTGAAAGTTTATCCGGGAAGCAAAGTACGGGAAAAAGTGGATGAGGCTGCCGGTTAAGCAGGAAATGGAAATTGATGGAAATTGATGGAGATTTATAGAAAATTTGGTTGCATTTTGTCTGCTTTTTACTGTTTATTTGGAAAATTTGGAAAAAATCAAAGAAATGTATTTAAATAATTCATCATTTACGGCTGTATTTGTTCAAGATCCTCAAGCAGGTTATTCTGCTTATGTTGAGGAAATTCCGGGCGCTAATTCCCAGGGGGAAACTTTGGAAGAAGCAAAAGAAAATTTAAAAGAAGCTTTACAAATGGTTTTGGAAACGAATAAGATTCATTGTTGAAATGATTTGTAAAGACTTGGATATTGATATTCCTGTAGGAGAGGCTTCTTATAAATTCTTAATCCTTTCCATCGCTTCCAGCACATTTTCCCTGTCGGCAAAAGCCGAAAAGCGGAAATATCCTTCGCCGGCCGGGCCAAAACCCGAGCCAGGAGTTCCAACAACATTGGTATCGTTTAGAAGTTTATCGAAAAATTCCCACGACTTCATTCCGTTTTTGGTTTTCACCCAAATGTACGGGGCATTTTCGCCGCCAAAAACTTCGAATCCGGCAGCAGCAAGACTGGCTTTCATGATCCGGGCATTTTCCATGTAATAGGCAATTACTCCGGCAACTTCTTTTTTCCCTTCTTCTGTAAAAATGGCTGCGGCTGCTTTTTGCACCGGGTACGAAACGCCATTGAATTTGGTGGAATGACGACGGTTCCACAATTTTTTCACCTGGTGCGGATTTCCTTCTTTATCAAACGCCATCAATTCTTTTGGGATTACTGTAAAAGCACAGCGGGTTCCGGTAAATCCGGCTGTTTTTGAGAAGCTCCGGAATTCAAGCGCAACTTGTTTTGCCCCTTCAATTTCATAAATCGAATGCGGAATATTTTCGTCGGTGATAAAAGCTTCGTAAGCCGCATCGTACAAAATGATGCTTTTATTTTCGATTGCGTAATCAACCCATTTTTTCAGCACCTCTTTGGTGGCCACGGCCCCGGTGGGGTTGTTGGGGAAACAGAGAAAAATAAGGTCGGGAATTTCAGTTGGTAATTCAGGAATAAAACTGGTTTTATCGGTGCAGGGCATATAAATAATGCCATCATAATAACCGTTTGCCTGACATATGCCAGTTTTTCCGGCCATTACAGTTGTGTCGGCATAAACCGGGTAAACCGGATCGCATATAGCAATTTTGTTTTCGTGGCCAAATATTTCCTGGATGTTTCCGGTATCGCATTTCGATCCGTCGGAAATAAAAATATCATCAGCCGGGATATCAACACTGCGGTTATGGTATGAATTCTTTGCAATTGCTTCGCGCAAAAAACCATAACCCTGCTCCGGCCCGTAACCTTTAAATGTTTTTGATGTTGCCATTTCGTCAACCCCCTCGTGAAATGCCTTAACTACGCTCGGAACCAAAGGTTGGGTTACATCTCCGATACCCATTTTAATCACTTTTTTACCGGGGTTTGCTGCAATAAATTCGTTTACCCGCCGTCCGATTTCGGGGAAAAGATAACCTGCCTGCAATTTCAGGTAGTTTTCGTTAATGAATGCCATTGTATCAGAAAATTTGATTTTTAGTATTTAGACGCATTATTTTAAAAATAAAGTATTTGTTCCTGTTCAATATTGTGGTGCAAATTTAAGATAAAATTGAACTGTAAATGATCGATGATTGTGATAGTTTATGAAATACATAACATTTATGACCTGCATTTCTGAAATTCCTACACCAGATTCTTTTAATACCCACAAGTTTGCAAAGTGCAGACTTGTATTCATATTAACCATTAAAATAGAAATTTATGAAAAAAAAATTGATGAAAATTGTATTGTTTACATTCATGCTGGCAGTAATTTTGTTAGCCTGCCGGCAGGAGTTTGACGAACCTGAAGGCGACCGGCAATTTACGGTTGGCGATGCACTGGCTTGGTATGAAGCCAACAAACCCGGTTACATTGAACTGAAATCGGGCGGAAACGAAACAAAAGTAAAATACGTTAAACCTGACTGGAGCAAGGCCATTAAATCGGAAAAAGGGGAAGAAGAGATAGTGGAAACGGATATTTTAACCAACGGCGGATTTGGTTTTGCAACCGAAGAAATGTACAACAAGATGAAAACACTAATATTTATGTTTTTTTTCGCCATGTTTTGGATAAATTCAGTGGCACAGGTAGCGATTGACACTTTGGATATTGAAACTAGTTATAATGATACTAAATCTTTTTCGAAGAGTTATCATATAAAGAATCAAAATCATTTCTCAAATAGTGATAAAACCTTTTATCCTATAGAAATTGATGGTGATATATTTCTTTCACCCGAATCGAAAGAAACTGTTTCAGGTATTATATTAGAAACATTGCCCAAAGAAAAAGTAAATTCCTTTTCGGGAAAGAGAATTCTTTTAAGCCTGATTGTAAATTCCCAAGGAGAAATTAAAAGTGTAATGATTGGATTAGACAAAAAAGACGCTTCCAGCATTAATTTTACCAAACAGGAGTGTAAGCAAATTATGCAAATCATTAAGAAAGATGTAAAATTTGATGTTGTACGGGAGTTTAAGTATAAAGAAAGGTTTATTTCTATAAGTGTTCCGGTTTTGATCAAATAACGGAAACGGGTCAAAAGGGCAGATCAGTCGTTTATATAATAAAGTCCTTTTGCTTTTCATTACATCTGCGATTCCCTGTTTAAGAATGGTTTCCATTTGTTAATGGCTGGCGTTTTTCCAACGGGAAAGTTTCCCACTGATGACACCCCGTTACTTAATTCAATTTCTGGTTTTTTTTGTTATTTGATAGATTAAACACGGGAAACAGATTTGAGTCGCCGGAGGAAACAAATTTCATTGTAGTTTAATACATTTACACCCTAAAACTTTCGGTATGCAAAACTTCTTTGTAAAATCTCACGGTCTTGGAAACGACTATATTGTGTTAAGCCAGTATGAAATCAGTTTCGAACTTACCCCAAAAGCCATTCGGAAAATTTGCGATGTGCATTACGGAATCGGTTCCGACGGGATTTTACTGAAAGTGCCCAGCTACAAAGCCAATTTCGGGTTGCGCATTTTAAACCCCGATGGTTCGGAAGCCGAAAAAAGCGGAAACGGGTTGCGCATTTTTGCCAAATATCTTTACGACAGCAAATTTTCGAAAGAAAAAATATTTACAATCGAAACACCGGGCGGGGTTGTTCGTGCCGAAATTACCGAGGAAGTTAAAAAGAAGGCAAAAACCGTAAAAGTGGATATGGGAAAAGCCAATTTCATTTCGGCAGAAATTCCCGTAAATTGCGCCAATGAAGAGTGTATCGATGAGGTTTTAAACCTGGAACACCAAGACTATATTATTAACTGTGTTTCGGTTGGAAATCCCCACTGTGTAATTTTGAAAGACGAATTGGATGAAAAGGAAATTAAACAATTCGGAACATACATCGAAAATCACCCGATGTTTCCAAACCGCATCAATGTGCAGTTTGCAAAAGTTATTTCGCCAAACGAAGTCGAGGTTTTGATTTGGGAACGCGGCGCCGGCTGGACACTGGCTTCGGGAAGTTCGTCGTGTGCTGTAGCTTCGGTGATGGTAAAAAAAGGTTTGGCCGACCGAAACCTGAATATTAAAATGCCCGGTGGCACCCTTCAAATCGAAATCGATGAAGCCTGGAACATTAAAATGACAGGCGAAGTTCGCGAAATTGCTTCGGGTACGCTCAGCAACGAATTGTTAGAAGAACTTCAAACACTCTGATTGTCATTGTTCTCATTCAATTTTACAGTTTCACCATTTTTCAATCATTTAAATTATCTTTGCGCTGATTTTTAAGGAATTGTAAAATAATTATGGTACATAAAGCAGGTTTTGTAAATATTATTGGTAATCCGAATGTGGGCAAATCGACAATAATGAATGCGCTGGTAGGCGAAAAAATATCGATAATTACCCAGAAGATGCAGACTACCAGGCACCGGATTAAAGGGATAGTTAGTGGCGAAGATTTTCAGATTGTGTATTCTGACACACCCGGAATTTTAAAGCCCAACTACAAATTGCAGGAAACGATGATGAAATTCGTCGATTCGGCGCTGATTGATGCCGATGTGATTTTGTTTGTAACCGATGTAATTGAAACTCCCGGCAAAAATCCTGATTACATTGAAAAAGTACGCAAATCGAATGTTCCGGTTATCGTTCTTATCAATAAAATCGATCTTTCGAACCAGGATGCCGTGATGAAATTATACGCGTATTGGAATGAAGTTTTTCCGGGTGCTACAGTTTACCTCATTTCGGCCCAGGAGAAATTTAACATCGAACCCATTTTCGATCGCATTTTGGAATTGCTTCCCGAAGCTCCGCCTTATTTCGGAAAAGACGAACTCACCGACCGCAACGAGCGATTCTTTATACAGGAAATCATACGCGAAAAAATATTGCTGCACTACCAGAAAGAAATTCCGTATTCGGTGGAAGTGGCGGTGGAAGAGTTTAAAGAAACAGATAAAATTATACACGTGAATTGTGTTATTTATGTGGAACGCGACAGCCAGAAGGGAATAATAATCGGCCATAAAGGAGAAATGATTAAACGAGTTGGAACCGAAGCCCGGAAAGATGCCGAGGAATTTTTCAACAAGAAAATTTTTATGGAACTGTTTGTAAAAGTGGCCAAAGACTGGCGCGAAAAGGATAAGCAATTGAAAAATTTCGGGTACGACGCTATTTAAAGCCTCCCCCAGCCCCTCCGCAGGAGGGGAGTAAAGAAAAATCGAACAAGAAATAAATGGGGAAGAAGTAATCGTGATGCAGAAAAAAACCTGTTAATACGTGATAAAAATTCTACAGGAAAAGATTAAAAAAACGATAGAAGAAAATAAATTCAAAATACTAAACCTAATGGTTCTCAAAACTTTCCCCCATCGGGGGAATTAGAAGGGGGCTATTAGAGGGGGGCTAATATTATGAGCAGTAAAATAGCAGCAATTGTAGGAAGGCCAAATGTTGGCAAATCGACATTATTTAACCGGATAGTTGAACAACGCAAAGCGATTGTTGACGAAACGGCCGGTGTAACCCGCGACCGGAATTACGGAAAAGGGGAGTGGAATGGCATAGAGTTTTCGGTGATCGACACCGGCGGTTATGTGGTAAATTCTGACGATATTTTTGAAGCAGAAATAAACAAACAGGTGCATTTGGCTATCGACGAGTCAGATGTAATTCTTTTTTTAGTTGATGTTGAGGCAGGTATTACCGACCTCGATAGCGCTGTGGCCGGGATATTGAGAAAATGTAAAAAACCCGTTGTTGTGGTTGTAAACAAAGTGGATAACAACAACCGGATAATGGATGCACAGGAATTTTACAGCCTTGGGTTGGGCGAAATTTACTGCATCTCGTCGATGACAGGCAGCGGAACGGGCGATTTGCTCGATGTAGTTGTCGGGAATTTCCCAAAAACAGAAGTAGTTGAAGAAGAGTTGGAATTGCCTCATTTGTCGGTAGTTGGCCGCCCAAACGTGGGCAAATCGTCGTTTATTAATGCCTTGCTCGGAACCGAACGAAATATTGTTACCGAAGTGGCCGGGACAACCCGCGATTCAATCCACACGCGCTATAATAAGTTTGGGTACGATTTTATAATTATCGATACCGCGGGGTTACGCAAAAAAACAAAAGTACACGAGGATCTTGAATTTTACTCTGTGCTGCGCTCGGTACGAACAATTGAAGATTCAGATGTTTGCCTTTTAATGATTGATGCAAACCGTGGCGTTGAAGCACAGGATGTTAATATTTTCAACCTGATATTACGGAACAAAAAAGGTGTGGTTATTTTGGTGAACAAATGGGATTTGATTGAAAAAGATACCCATTCAACAAAAAGGATTACCGAAGAAATACAGGAAAAAATAGCCCCTTTTACCGATGTGCCCATTTTGTTTATTTCGGCGCTTACCAAACAACGGGTTCACAAAGCGTTGGAAACTGCCGTTGAGGTGTATAAACGGAGGCAGCAAAAAATTAAAACAGCCGAGTTGAACGAAGTACTTCTGGAAGCAATAGAAAAATACGGGCCGCCTTCGGTAAAAGGGAAGTTAATTAAAATAAAATATGTTACCCAGTTGCCAACACAAACCCCGTCGTTTGCGTTGTTTGCAAATTTGCCCCAATACATAAAAGAGCCATATCGGCGGTACATTGAAAACCAAATCCGAGACAAATTTAATTTTACTGGGGTGCCGATTCAAATATATTTCAGGCAGAAATAAAATCCCTGGTTGTAGTATTGGGGATTATATTACTCAAAAATCTATCTTTTTTACCTAATATTGCACTTTTTAAAAACAAGCATGTTTGTGTTAACAAAATAGCAGAAAGTTAATTTCAGTATTTATTAATTAAATTTTTTGAATATGTATATCGTTCATGTTTTTGTTCACGTAAAGGAAGATTTGGTTGAAGAATTTAGAACGGTGACGGTTGAAAATGCGAAAGAAAGCATTCTTGAGCCCGGTATTGTCCGTTTTGATGTTGTACAGCAACATGACGACCCCACTAAATTTGTTCTGGTCGAAGTTTACCGGTCATACGAAGATCCGGCAAAACATAAGGTAACAGAACATTATTTGAGATGGCGCGATGCAGTAGCCCACATGATGGCAGAACCCCGGTACAGTATCAAATTTTACAATGTATTTCCTAACGATGAAGGATGGGATTAAATTTTGAATTTGCTGCATCAACACGTATCATTTTCGAAAATGGTTCTTTTAAAAAAGTTCCCGGGCTGATTAAAGGGCAGGGGGGCAAAGTTTTCATTGTTTCAGGTAAAAACCTAATTTTGACAAATCAGCTTTCCGGATGGCTGGCAGAAATACACATTCAAAGTGAAATTTACACTGTTTTTTCGGAACCAACAACAAACGATATCGAACAGGGAACAGAGCTGGCCCGAAAAACCCTTTGCAACATTGTTGCGGGAATTGGCGGGGGCAGCGTTATCGACAGCGCCAAGGCTATTGCTGCACTTGTTCCAAACAAAGGCGAATTAACCGATTATCTTGAGGTTATCGGAAAAGGAAGAAAACTGGAGGAAAAACCACTGCCTTGCATTGCCATTCCAACTACAGCCGGCACCGGCGCCGAGGTTACCAAAAACTCAGTAATAAAATCAACAGAACACAATGTAAAGGTTAGCCTTCGCAGCGATTTAATGTATCCCAATCTGGCAATTATTGATCCGGTTTTAACATTAACAATGCCTCCCGCACTTACTGCAACTACGGGTGTGGATGCACTCACCCACCTGCTCGAAACTTATGTTTCCAAAAACGCGAATCCCTTTATCGATATGATTTGCAGGGAAGGGATGAAACGAATTTCAGCATCCCTGGAATTGGCATTTATCGACGGGAATAACCTGGAAGCCCGCGAGAATATGGCTATGGCGAGCATGTTAGGCGGAATGGCGCTGGCAAATGTAAGGCTGGGAGCGGTGCATGGTTTTGCCGGACCGCTTGGGGGAATGTACCCTATTCCGCACGGCGCGGTTTGTGCCTGTCTGCTTCCGGCAGTGATGGAAGTAAACATTGCAGCGCTGAAAGACAAAAATCAGGAGAAACAACTTCTGAAATACCATGAAGTTGCCCGGATTCTAACCGGAAACAGTTCTGTTGATGCCGAAGAAGGCGCCATTTGGGTAAACGAGCTGGTGAAAATACTTCAAATACCTTCTCTTTCCGATTATCATCTTTCCCCCAATTCATTTCCTGATTTGATTGAAAAGGCAAAAAACTCAAGCAGCATGAAAGGGAATCCGGTTGAACTGGAAGATGAACAACTTTATGAGATTCTGAATAAATCAATTTAGAATAATTCAATTGTTGAAATTTTGGTTAGGGATTATTTTTGGCGAATTAACCTTATCTTTGCCAAACGATAAAAAATGAAAAAATATGGGAAATTTCTTTCACACACCCAAACCAAAACGCTTTAATTTCAGGCCGCGGTTTTACGATGCGGATAAAGAATATCTGGAACTCAGGGAACAGAAAATTAAAGAGGAATTGGGAATTGCTACTGAAAAGAAATACGATGAAAAATCGCTCCGTGACAGAATAAAGGGGCAATTCAGAAATCAGGGCAGGACACAGTCAAAAATATCGGAAACTGCCCGTCGATCGCAAAATACGAGATTGATTGTTATGGTTGTAATATTGGCCCTGATTTTTTATCTGTTCTTTTATTCCAATTTCTCATTTTAATTTTATCTCAATACTCAGTACTCATATCTATAAATCTAATAGTCTAAATTAAGTGAGTGATATAATCCGGTTATTGCCCGATTCGGTTGCCAACCAGATTGCTGCCGGCGAAGTTATTCAAAGGCCCGCTTCGGTTGTGAAGGAACTGGTTGAAAATGCGTTGGATGCCGGGGCTACCGAAATCACTGTACATGTGAAAGATGCCGGGCGCACACTCATTCAAATCAACGACAATGGTTGCGGAATGTCGCCCACCGATGCACGAATGGCTTTCGAGCGTCATGCAACTTCAAAAATAAGCTCAGCCAACGACCTGTTTTGCATTCGTACCATGGGTTTCAGGGGCGAAGCGCTGGCATCGGTAGCCGCTATTGCCGATGTTGAACTTCGCACAAAAAAAGTGGAAGACGAAGTTGGTACTTTTATTCATATTATTGGCTCCGAAGTAAAAACACAGGAAGCCACAGCATGTAACAACGGAACCGGGTTCATGATAAAAAACCTGTTCTACAATGTGCCTGCCCGGCGAAAATTCCTGAAGGGGAATACAACTGAAATTAAACATATTATCTGGGAGGTTCAGCGGATTGCTATCCCCAATCCCGAAATTAAAATCTCCCTTTTTCATAATAATACACCCATTTACGAACTGCCAAAAACCAACCAAAGGAAACGAATTGTTGACCTGTTTGGAAAAGCCATCAACCAGAGCCTGGTTCAGGTAAACGAAGAAACAAGCCTGGTGAATATTTACGGCTTTATTGGACAACCGAAATTTGCACGGAAAACCATTGGCGAACAATTCTTTTTTGTGAATGGCAGGTTTATTCGCCACCCCTATTTTCATAAAGCGGTAATGCAGGCTTACCAGCAATTGCTGCCACCCGATGCTTTCCCGTCATACTTCCTTTTTCTTGAAACCGATCCGGCCAATATCGACATCAACGTTCACCCGACAAAAACCGAAATTAAATTCGAAAACGACCGCGACATCTGGCAGATAATTCATGCGGCAGTACGCGAATCGCTTGGTAAACACAATGTTGTACCATCCATCGATTTCGATCAAAGCGGGAATATTGATATACCTGTGCCTCAAAAATCGTTAGATAATATCCCGTTTCCCGAAATTCAGATTAATCCTGATTATAATCCGTTTGACAACGCTAAAACCCCTTCGATGGGTAATTTGGGAAGGGTTCAGCCCGATAAGAAAAATTTGGAACGATGGGAAGATTTATATACCGGGACTCAATTAAAATTGAAACCGGTGGATGAACCTGATTTAAAAAATGATGAACTTTTGTATCTGCTGCCGGCAGGGCAGTTTTCGGGCAAGAAAACGCTACAGTTAAAACAAAAATATATTCTTACACCGGTAAAATCGGGTTTGATGGCAATCGACCAAAAACGGGCGCACGAGCGAATTCTGTTTGAAAAATTTATGGAGGTGCTCAAATCTGATTCAGTGGCCAGCCAGCAATTGCTTTTCCCGCAGACGATTGAACTGAACCCTGCTGATGCAGCAATTCTGCTAAATATTTTACCCGATTTATTATCGCTGGGGTTTGATATTCGCGAATTTGGGAAAAATACATTTATTATAAGCGGCACACCGGGGGTTCTGGATGTTTCGTCGCCTGAGTTGATTGTGGAAAAATTGCTCGAAGAGTATAAAAACTCACCCGTTGATGCACGCTCAAAAGCAAAAGAACAAATTGCCATTTCGCTGGCAAAAGCTTCGGCGCTCGATTATGGTGCCGAATTGAAACAGGAAGAGATTGACCATTTAATCGACCAGCTTTTCGCCTGTGCAACACCCAACTTTTCGCCCGACGGTAAAAAGGTTTTAACCATAATTCCGACTACTGATATCGAAAAAAGTTTTAAGTAATGACAATTAGTCGTAATATTGAGCCGGTTGAAATATGGTTCGGGAATTGTTATATTGACCAAAAAATATTTATAATATGAATTACAGGCCTTCTTTTAATACAATTCCGGTTGTTGTAAAAAATCTGATAATTATAAATGCATTGATGCTCCTTGCCACTTTTGTACTGGAGAGAGTGGGAATAAACTTATATACCTATTTGGGGTTGCATTTTCCGTTATCCGAAAAATTCAGGCTGCACCAGATTTTTACCCACATGTTTATGCATGGCGGACTAACACACCTCTTTTTCAATATGTTTGCGTTGTATATGTTTGGGCGCGTACTCGAAAGTGTTTGGGGGCCAAAACGGTTTTTAACCTTTTACCTGGTAACAGGTATAGGAGCGGCTGCCCTGCACACAGCAGTTAATTTTTTCGAATATTACCAAACAACATCGCAATTGGCGCCCGAACAAATAGCTTATGTCAAAGAGGTTGGTTACGGTATTTTTGCTGAAGGGAAAAATTTCACGGAACCACTGCTTGGCAAGTTAAACCTGGCGTTAAATACACCGACAGTGGGCGCTTCGGGCGCCGTGTTTGGCATATTGCTCGGGTTTGGTATGCTCTTCCCAAATACGCAGTTAATGCTGCTTTTTCCGCCAATACCCATAAAAGCAAAATACTTTGTAATGGGTTACGGAGCGATTGAACTGTACCTCGGATTTGCCCAGTCGGGAAGCAATGTTGCACATTTCGCCCACCTCGGCGGCATGTTGTTTGGGTATTTTATGATTAAATACTGGAATAGAAATTCAAAGCGGTTTTATTAGGAAATGGATATTGTAACCGACATAAAACGTACGTTTAAAGAAGGTTCTGCTTTAACACGATTGATCTATATAAATCTGGGCGTTTTTTTGGTTGTGCATATCATCGGGGTTGGTTTCTATTTGACCGGACACCCAAATATACTGCCCGATATGCTTTCGGTGCCTTCCAATATTTCCGAAATTCTGAAAAGGCCATGGGCCCCCGTTACCTACATGTTTTTGCATACCGGGTTCATTCACCTTCTTTTTAATATTTTGGGTTTGTACTGGTTTGGCAAGCTGTTTTTATACCGGTTGGAAGGGAATAAACTGCTGAGCGTTTATTTGCTGGGCGGACTGTCCGGAGCCTTTTTTTATGTGGTTTCTTATAACCTTTTTCCTGTTTTCGATTCGGTAAGCGGATTACTTTTGGGAGCTTCGGCATCGGTTTTTGCCATTTTGGTTGCAATCGCGTTTTACGACCCCAACAACGAAATACATTTGTCGTTTATTGGTTCTTTTCAACTTAAATATGTTGCGTTATTTTATGTTTTGATATCGGTAATTGGTATTTCAGCTACAAATCCCGGTGGTAATATAGCCCATTTGGGTGGCGCTGCATGGGGCTGGTTTTACATTTTTCAACTCAGAAAAGGAAGAAATCTGGGAGCAGGACTTGTGAAATTTTTAGACAAAATTGCCAGTGTAATTGCAGGATTTTTCAAACCAAAAAATAACCTGAAAGTTACGTTTAATCAGATGCCGCGAGACGATTACGAATACAACCGGCTAAAAAAAATTGAGCAGGAGGAAGTGAACCGTATTTTGGAAAAGATTGGCAAAGCAGGTTATGACAGTCTCTCAAAAAATGAGAAGGAAATTCTTTTTAAACAGGGAAAGAAATAAATAAGTCAATTTTCATTGTTGATTTTGTCCAAAATCCTCTGTTTCATATAGGTATCTTCCTGTCCGGTTTGCCTGGTGAATACTGGCATTAAGTTCGAAGCCGATCAAAAGAATCAACGACATAACGTACATCAGTAACAGAATAATCAGCAAGGTGCCAATTGAACCGTACAATTCGTTATACTGGTTAAATTTATTGATGTAATAAGTAAACCCGATAATGGTCAAAACACTTAAAACCGTAGAAAGAGTGCCTCCGGCAGAGATAAAACGCCATTTGGTTTTTTTTGCCGGCGCCATATAATATAAAAACGAAAAAGTAAAGAAAAGCAGCGCCAGAATAATTATCCACTTTCCGAAACCAAGCAGGAAAATTGTAAAAGAATCATGAAGTATTTGATTTTCCTTTAGGTACTGAATAAACAGTTGCCCGGTGGTTAACAAGGCAATAACTATAGTCAGCATTAACGATAGTATAATCAAAAGAAAGATTGCAGTAATTCGCTGACTAATCCATGAGCGGCGGTGAATGGTGTGTATTGTGGCGTCAAAAGCGCTCATCATCGATGCAAGTCCGTTGGTTGAAAAAATCAGTGCAGCAAAAAAACCCAAAGAGAGCAAATCACCCCTCGGTTGCGTTACTATTACTATTACCGTATTCTCGATAGCTTTATATGTAATTGGGGGCACTACATTCTGAATAAGCGTTAATAGTTCATTTTGGAAATTTTCAATCGGGATAAATGGAATCAGGGTGAACAGGAAAATTATAAACGGGAAAAAAGCAATAAAAAAGGAGAATGCGATTGCCGAAGCCCGGGTGGTAATTGCCCCTTTATCAATACTATGCCAGAAAAAAAGAGCTACATCGTACAACGGAACCCCTTCGAAAAATGGAAGTTTAATTTTTTTTGCCCGTTCGGCAATTTTTTCTCCAAGTTTAATCAGATGGTTTAAGTAGTTGTCCACCTTTGTCATCGTGATTATTGTACTTCAATTCTCAACTGATGGATATAATCTTTTCCGGCATTTTTTTTCAGCAGGAAATAAACCCTGAAACTCCCTTTGCTGGTCACTAAATTACCAATTACATATTGTGCGCCTTCTTTGCCGCCCTGGTGTATTACACTGAAACTTTGGGGCGGATTGCTGCCGAAAAACTTACTTATAATTTGCTGGGCCTGCGCTTTGCTGTAAACATTATCGTTTTCCAAAACTACCATTTCAACATTCTGGTTGAAATACTCTGAAAGTGTTTTGGAATCGCCCGATATTAAGCTTTGAATAATTTCGTCGGGAACCTGTGCTTTTAACTGATTTGAAAAAATAATAAATCCCGAAAAAAACAACAGTGTTAAAACAATTTTTTTTATTGTTGACATTTTTTTTATTTCTATTTCAAAAATTGACCAATTATACAACAAAAATTATGCTAAACTCTTTCTAACGCCTAATTTTAGTGTAAATTTAGAAAATTTAAAATCAATTTCTGTTATGAAGATTACTTTACTGGCGATCGGGAAAACCGATACTGCATATTTAACCGAAGGAATAAACGAATATGTGAAACGGATAAACCATTACATTAATTTCGAAATTGAAGTAATTCCCGACATCAAAAAGAGTAGGAAAATGAGTAACGAACATCAAAAAAACCAGGAAGGGGAACTTATTCTTGCAAAGAATTTGTCGGGAAAAGAGTTACATTTATTCGACGAAAACGGGAAAATGTTTTCATCGCGCGAGTTTTCCGGATTTTTGGAAAAGAAAATGGCAAGCGGCTTAAAAGAGCTGGTACTGGTAATTGGCGGGGCTTTCGGATTTTCATCGAAGGTTTACGAAAATGCCGTTTCTAAAATTTCTTTGTCACAATTAACATTTTCTCATCAAATGGTACGATTGATGTGCGTTGAACAAATATACCGCGCTTTTACAATTTTAAAAGGCGAACCGTATCATCACGATTAAACTATGTTGTTGAAACTGAATAAATATAGTTACCTGGTTTTTGCTGTCTGTTTTTTTACAGCGGCTGCAATTATTGAAAACGGTTTGTTAAAGAAACATCCCGAAAATCATTTGATCGAGAATTTTCAGGAGCAACTTTTAACCTTCAATAATGAGCTAACAAAAAACACTGAAGACATTGCAGCAATTGTTTTAAGCGATGGTTTTGATGGGAGTTATTTTGAAGCGTTAAAGAATTACACCACTTTGCTCGATGAAACAGGTGCCGGGTACCTGGTATATCGATCAGGGAACCTGCAGTATTGGTCAGACCGGTCGATTTCGTTTTACAGTACCGTTCGCGAATTCAAAAAAACAGAAGGGTTACTTCAGTTGCCCAATGGTTACTACCTTGCAAACCACAGGATTACCGGCGAATACGAAGTTTTTGGGATCCATTTAATCAAGCGTAAATACGAGCATGAAAACAAATATTTGAAGAATTCGTTTTTTAAAGCTTATAAATTGCCCGATGAATTCCAGTTGCTCGATGTCAAACACGACGGAGCATTTCAGGTAGTTGACGAAAAGGGGAATTTCCTTTTTTCAGTAAAAAAAGCAGGGCAGTTTTTTTGCACACAAAATCAACTCTATCTTCCTGGCATAATCTATTTTGTTGGGTTAATCATCCTGTTATTTTATTTCAGAAAAGAATTTTTAGAATCGGATGCAGTATTTTTTCTCCGCCTTTTGGGTTTGGGCGCGGCGCTTTTTATTGTTTTTTGGCTTCACCTCATTTTCAAAATCCCCGGACTTTTAATACACCTGCCTTTTTTTAGCCCCGAAGTATTTGCGCTAAATAACTGGCTGCCTTCGCTCGGCGATTATTTTTTAATGGTGCTTTTCTTCGCGTTTTGTATGTATAATTTTACCGTCGGGTTAAATGTCGAAAAGCTGCATTCCGATTCAAAACTATCCCGAAAAACAGTTGAGGCTTTATTGCTGCTGTTTGCTGCCGGGTTGTTTCTGTTATCCAATTATTTTATCGAAATCCTCATTTATAATTCAACTATCTCTTTTTCGCTCAATAAAATTATTGGTATTTCAGCACAAAGTATTATTGGTATTTTTTCGGTTGGGTTAATTTTATTTGCCGTACTGTTTTTTACCATTACAATCATTGAAGAAGCATGTAATGATTTTTCTTTTCTTCAATTACTGTACCTTTTAGCGGGAATAGTACTTTTTTTGAGTGTAACGCAATACATTGCCATTCAAAATATATCATATTTTGTTTTGTTATTGTTTGTGGTATCCGCTGTTTTAGCTTCACTTTTCAGTAAAAGGGTTATAAGAAAATTCTCACTAAGTTACCTTATCCTTTTTGTTACCCTGGCGTCGGTTTATTCTTTGGTTATTTTTTATCGAATTGTAAACCAAAAAGAGGAGGAAAACCAAAAATTGTTTGCGGTTACACTGGTAGCCGAACGCGATCCGGCAGGCGAGGAATTTCTGACACATATTGAAAAACAAATCAACAACGATCCGGCCATTGTCAGCTTGCTTATTCAAAACGAAGATCCGCGGGAATATATTGAACGCGCCTATTTTAGCGGTTATTTCAGGAAATATATTTTCGATATTTACCTCTGTACCGGCGCCGATAGTTTGGTGGTTAAAGCCGAAAACAGGGCGGTTCCGTGCCTGTCGTTTATGGATGCAATGATCCAGGATATGGGAGTGCGCATTTCGGGCACAAATTTTTATTTCATGGACAACATGAACGGCCGTATTTCATATACCGGAAAGCTGCACTTTCAAATACCCGGTAAACCTGGAGGGGTTACGATTTATATCGATTTAGACTCTGATCTGCTTTTTAAAGGAATTGGATTCCCCGAGTTGTTAATCGACAAATCGATTACACGCCCTGAAAATTACCGGAAATTCAGTTATGCAAAATATTTCAATGGCGAATTAACCTATAAATTCGGCGATTTCAACTACAACCTTTATATCGATACATATCAGCCCGGAGAAGAAGAATTTACATCGAGAAAACTGGATACTTATGAACATCTCATATATCATACCCGCGAAAATAATTACGTAATTGTTTCGCGGAAACTTTTATCTTTTGTCGATTACCTGATATCATTTCCTTACCTGTTTGTATTTTATTTTCTGATGGTTTTAATATTGTTATTTATTGGAAACCGGAAAAACGGCCCCCGGAAAATCGTGCTCGACTTAAAAATTAAAATTCAGGCAGCCATTATTTCCATTGTTTTTGTGTCGTTGCTCCTGGTTGCGTTGTCAACTATTTTTTACAACATCGATGAATACAAATCGAAACACCAAAACGATTTGAACGAAAAAATGAATTCAATATCAGAAGAGATACACATGCGCCTTGAAGAAAAAGATGAACTAACTCCCGAACTGGTTGACTGGCTATACAGCGAGTTGGCCAAACTTTCGAATATTTTTCGCACCGACATCAATATTTACGGCATCGATGGCAATTTACTTGCATCATCGAGGGTCGAGATTTTTCAGCGTGGATTGGTTTCGGCAAGAATGAATTCCCATGCCTTTTACGAAATCTTTCAAAACTATTATTACAACAGCTATTTTCAACCCGAAAATATCGGGGAATTGTCGTATTTATCGGCTTACAAAACAATTATCAATAACAAGGGCCGCATTCTGGGCACAATTAACCTGCCGTATTTTATTACTCAGGATAAATACAGTCAGGAGATTTCTACTTTTATAGTTGCATTCATTAATCTTTATGTGTTGTTGTTGCTTGCAAGTATAATTATTGCGGTTTTTATTGCTAATCAAATTACGCGCCCGCTTGTGGTGATACAGGAGAATTTAAAAAAAATGGAATTGGGAAAACACAACGAACCAATTTATTACAGGAGTAACGACGAAATTGGGAGCCTGGTAAAAGAGTATAATAAAAAAGTTGAAGAACTTGCTGTTAGCGCCGAACTGTTAGCCCGTTCCGAACGCGAATCGGCATGGCGCGAAATGGCCAAACAGGTTGCGCACGAAATTAAAAACCCGCTTACCCCGATGAAACTTAATATTCAGCATTTGCAACGTACCAGGGGAAGTGGCAGGGAATACAGCCAATATATTGAGCGGGTAACTGCGATACTGATTGAACAAATCGACAACCTGTCGAATATTGCCACCGAATTCTCCAATTTCGCACAAATACCCAATGCCCGCAACCAGGTGTTTGAATTGGCTGGGCAAATGAAAAAAGTAATCGGGCTGTTTGAAACAGACGACAGGGCAACGATAAAATTTTATTACAAAGGGTTCGAAAATATCAGCGTGAATGCCGATCGCGAGCAGCTTTCCAGGGCAATAATTAACCTGATAAAAAATGCGATCCAGTCGATTCCTGAAGACAAAAACGGCAAAATTACAATTTCGCTAAACCGGCGCGAACACATGGCGGTAATTGCAGTTTCTGATGATGGTTTGGGTATTCCTGTCGAATTGCGCGATAAACTGTTCAGCCCCAGTTTTACCACCAAAACCAGCGGAATGGGACTTGGACTGGCCATTGTAAAAAACATAGTCGAAAATTTTTCGGGCAAAATCTGGTTCGAAACCGAATTGGAAAAAGGAACAACTTTTTATATCGAAATTCCGGTTTATGAAAAAGATGTTACCGAAAATGGCGATAAAACAGGTTTGCAAAACAGTTGAAAAATGCACTTCCGGCATGTTTGAAATGTCATGGAAACCCTGGTTCCGATATAGGTTCATCCACTGGAATAAAACTCAAAACACTTTATCATGCCTATTTGGCAACCGGTTACAAGCTGAACGGTTTCAGGGGTTTGTGTAAAATTGAAATCAGAAGATTAATCCTTATACAGGTATTTACATTTTTTGGGATTATAACGTCTTTTTTCAACTTATCCACCGCGTTATGTTGATAAAAACCTACGTGTACATTTGGTTGGCAACTTTACATTTACTAATATTGGGTTCCCTTATTTTTTATCTTCCGTAAATTTATGCGAAACAGGGGTGGCGTTCTGCTACCCTTTTTCTTTTTCAGGAAGTCCATTCAGAATTTAACTTCATTTAAGTACTTTTACTTCCTGAAATTCGGATTAACTAAAAATAAAATAGTATGAAAAACAAAGTAATTTTAGCAACCATTATTGCTGTCACAGTTTTGTTCCAGGTTTCGTGTACAACAAAAGTACCCACCGACCTTACAAAAACCAGTTTTATTCCAAAACCGGTTTCGGTTGTTGCCACCGGCGAATCAATCGAAATCACCGGTTCTACAGTTATTTATTTTCAGGAAGGGGCTGAGGGATTGCAGCAGGTTGCACAATATCTGGCCAACGAAATCACGCGGATTTCAGGATTTATGCCCGGGGTTAAACCTTCGTCCAAATTACCCGGTTCCGGAATTTATCTTTCACTGTTAAGCGAAGACAAGGAATTGGGCTATGAAGGTTACGAAATTAACATCGACAAGAAACAAATAACCATAGCTGCAAATAATCCGGCAGGTTGTTTTAACGGCATACAAACTTTGCTGCAAACATTGCCGGTAAAAATCAATCCGAATGAACCTTTAGAAATTGCAACAGGCGCCATCCGCGATTTCCCCGAATTTGCATATCGGGGGGCGATGCTCGATGTAGCCCGCCATTTTTTTGCAGTTGAAGATGTAAAACGTTTTATCGATTTTCTGGCTGCGTATAAAATGAATGCTTTGCACCTGCATTTGTCAGACGATCAGGGCTGGAGGATTGAAATTAAATCGTGGCCCAGGCTTACTGAAATTGGCGGCAGCACCGAAGTTGGTGGCGGAGAAGGTGGATTCTATACACAGGAACAATACACCGAAATTGTAAAATATGCACAGGAAAGAAACATAATTATTATTCCTGAAATCGACATGCCTGGTCACACAAACGCAGCGCTGGCTTCGTATGCCGAACTGAACTGCAACGGAAAAGCAACCCAATTATATACTGGCATCGAAGTGGGGTTCAGCACTTTGTGTACCAGCAAAGAAATTACCTACCAGTTTGTAGATGATGTAGTGCGCGAGTTGGCTGCTATTACACCGGGCCCTTATTTCCACATTGGCGGCGATGAGTCTCATGTAACCCCAATGGCAGATTACATTTTGTTTGTAAACCGGGTACAGCAAATTGTAGTTTCGCATGGTAAAAAAGTAATTGGCTGGGACGAGATTGCCAACGCCACTCCGGTTGAGGGAGCTACGATTCAATTCTGGGATAATGTAAAAAATACGACCATGGGAATGGAGAAAGGGGCAAAAGTGCTTATTTCCCCTGCGTCAAAAGCATACCTCGACATGAAGTACGATTCAACAACTCACCTAGGACTTCACTGGGCAGGTTATATTGAGGTGGATAAAGGATATTCATGGAACCCTCTCGCGCTGGTCCCCGGAATAACCAAAGAACAAATTCTTGGAGTTGAAGCCCCACTTTGGTCTGAAACCGTTACCAACATCAAAGAAGTTGAATATATGGTTTTTCCGCGCCTGCCCGGTTATGCCGAAATTGGTTGGACATCGCCCGGTTCAAGGAGTTGGGAAGAATATAAAATCAGGCTGGCACAACATGGCAAACGATTTGAAGCAATGGATATCAATTTTTACCGTTCTCCATTGGTTCCCTGGGAACAATAATATGAATGGAATTTTAGCATGGACTTTGACAAGTTTACGAGTGGCTGTCGGCTGGTATTTCCTGTACGAAGGGATTGACAAACTGATGACTACCGGATGGACGGCGCAGGTATATCTGGTAAATTCGAGATGGATTTTTGCAGGAATCTTCCATCAAATTGCGGAAAATCCGGCAATCCTGAAACTGGCTGACTTACTGAACATTTGGGGGCTTATACTGATTGGCCTGTCCTTGTTTGTCGGACTACTTGTACGTTGGTCTTCTGTTGCCGGGGTGTTACTGCTGCTGTTCTACTTTGTCGCTTATCCTCCCATTCAGGGTTACACTTTTGGAACAATTGCCGAAGGAAGTTACATTTTGGTAAGCAAAACCCTGATTTTGTTATTCATTTTACTTGTATTTATCGCCTTACCGGCTGATATTTGGTTTGGACTCGATCGTTTAATCAAACGCTGGAAAAAAGAAAAGCCTGAGGCGCCGATTCCGGTTGAAAAAAAAGGAGGGACTTTTTTACAACGGCGCGAAGTATTGCGTGATTTAATCAGTTTCCCAGTTCTGGGCGCTTTCGCTTATGCGGTTTACAGGAAAAGAAAGTGGGACAGTTTCGAGGAAAAATTCCTTGAAGATAAACTGGATGCAAAATCCGGCGCCACATTAAAAAGTTTCAATTTTGCTTCCTTAAAAGATTTGAAGGCACAGGTTCCCAAGGGAAAGATTGGAAACCTGGAGTTAAGTCGATTAATTGCGGGGGGCAACTTAATTGGAGGTTGGTCTCACGCGCGCGACCTTATTTATGCCTCGGATCTTGTAAAGGCTTATCATACCGACGAACGGATTATGATGACCCTGCAACAGGCTGAAAGATGCGGTATAAATACAATTCTAACTACACCTCCGCTTGCCCGGATTATAAACAAATACTGGCACGAAACAGGTGGAAAAATCCAGTTTATTTCCGATTGCGGGGGAGGAGGTAAGGACGGATTGCTGGGCGGAGTACGGTTATCGGAAGAAGGAGGCGCCTCAGCCATGTATTGCCATGGCGGAGTTTCAGACAAATTGGTGCAGGAGGGCAAATTTGACGATATTGTAAAAGCGCTTGAACTAATACGAAGCTATGGCAAGCCGGCTGGTATTGGAGGGCACCTCCTGCAAACCATAAAAGGATGTGTTGATCAGGGCATCAACCTCGATTTTTGGGTAAAA
This sequence comes from uncultured Prolixibacteraceae bacterium, assembly GCA_947085485.1. Lineage (GTDB taxonomy): Bacteria > Bacteroidota > Bacteroidia > Bacteroidales > Prolixibacteraceae > Draconibacterium. The sequence continues at coordinate 1,271 of CAMTWS010000150.1, read as the reverse complement.
ACATTGCACCACCACAATTACTGGTCGGCACAGGTTGATACTGAGAGAAAAACAACAGTTGACAACGATTATAAAGACAATATTTTCTGTTTCGAGCCACAGGAGACCATCGCATATATGAATACTCTTGAACAACCCTGGATAGCATTCAAAATATTGGCAGCCGGGGCTATCCATCCCGTCGACGGAGTTAAGTATGCATTCGAAAACGGAGCTGACTTTGTTTGTGTTGGAATGTATGATTTTCAGATAGTCGAAGATTCAAATATTGTTGTGGATGTGTTAAATTCCGATTTTCTAAGCAAGAGGGAAAGACGTTGGCTGGCATAAGTACCCACAGCACTTTGTTAAAGATGGGATATATTATAAAGCAAAAAGAGTAGAATTCTTAGGACGCTTTCTTGAGTGATTGACAATTTTACAAACCCCTTTATAAAACCAATCATTAATAAAAAAAGATATTCTACTCTTTTGTTCAAGCGATAACAAAGCAGTATCATTTTTGTTCACAGCGATTAAATAGTTTATGTATTAATAAAATACACGACATCATTTATTTACGCACATCAACCAGGATGGTGAGAAAACCACAGCAACCAGCACGTTTTCCCTCGATGGAAAAGAGAGCTTGAATGTAAGTTGCTGGGGTGGAAGCAAGTCATAGGCAAATTGGTCATCACATGGCAAAACACATACAATTGTTAATGTTGCAACATACAACGGGAACGAAAGAACCGCAAATGAAGCCAGGACACTGCCCGATGCAAAAACAATTTCAAAGAAAAAAGGGGAAAGAACTATGGACGCTTTTTGAAGATGATCGATGATTTACAAACCCCTTTATATAAAACCAATCATAAATACAGAAGTTACTTTCCCCTATGATATTATGCTAAACAAAAATAAGGCCAAAGAATTTGAATCTGATATTCAGGATTGTAGAAAATGGCATCAATTATAGGATTCTAAGCATGGGAAAACAAATTAAAATAAATCCCAATTTGAACCTTGTTTTTGTCGATAACAAATTAGGATTTAAGGCACAGTTGAGCCCTGAAAAAAGGCAGTAGGTTACAATATGCTACTGCCTTTTTTGGTGGCTGTGCCGTTTCAATTTGCCGGCTCAATTGTGTTTTAAATCTTGTTGGGCTAAGCCGCTGCTAATCAAGTGGTGCACATATGTGGATTTAATGCTTTCGGTGTATTTTTCAATGCTTTTTCTATCCCCTTTTTCAATTGATTTTGTCCTGTCTTGTTTTTTCTGTTTGTAT